>JAURYC010000230.1 GCA_030654105.1 Deltaproteobacteria bacterium | reverse complement strand
GAAAAACTATGAGTCAAGGCCTGCCTGTTGATTTCAGCAAATTCCAACTCCCTGATATCGAGGGGAGAACCATCCGTTGGATTGTGGTTGGAATACTCATTTTCATCCTGGGATTTTCATCGTTTTTCACGGTGAACCCGGAAGAGGTAGGGGTGATCCTCCGGTTCGGGAAATACACGCGGACGGCGAATCCGGGTATGAACTTTAAATTACCTTTCGGCATCGAAGAGGTGACGAAAGTTCCTGTGGAGCGACAGTTGAAGGTGGAGTTTGGCTTTCGAACGGAGGCACAAAGAGATAGGTCTAAAATTTCTACCCGCGCTTACCAACAAGAGTCGCTGATGCTGACCGGCGATTTGAACGCCAGCGAAGTGGAATGGATTGTTCAGTATCGGATCGCCGATCCATACAAATTTTTATTCAAGGTGCGCAGTACCACCCTGACTTTCCGGGATATGAATGAAGCTTTGATGCGCGAAGTGGTCGGCGATCGTTCGGTCAACGAAGTGTTGACGGTCGGCCGGGTCGAAATCGCCGCTACCGTCAGCGCAAAATTACAGGAACTGTGTGACCAATACGAAACCGGCATCAAAGTGGATCAGGTCGTCCTGCAGGATGTCAATCCTCCCGATTCGGTCAAACCGGCTTTCAATGAGGTGAACGAGGCGCAGCAGGAGCGCGAGAAAATGATCAACCAGGCCCGGTCGGAATACAACCAAGTGATCCCCAAAGCCCGCGGAACCGCGGCGAGAACGATTGAGGAAGCGAAAGGGTATGCCATCGAGCGGGTCAACCAAGCCCGTGGGGAGGCCCACAAGTTTAGAGCGGTCTTCAAAGAATATTCCAAAGCCCCGGACGTAACCCGTCAGAGAATTTACCTGGAAACGATGAGTGAAATCCTCCCCAAAGTCGGAAGGAAATTAATCACCGACGAGAAAACCACTGGGATTTTGCCCCTGTTTCAGTTTACCAAGGAAGAGGAGAAAAAGGAGGGGAAGAAATAATGAATAGCCCAAAATACAAGATCTTCGGCGGCTTAGTCATTCTGGTCATCGTGGGCCTGATCCTCCTGTTTTCTTCTGCCTTTGTGGTGAACGAAACGGAGCAAGTCGTTATTACCCAATTCGGAAAACCGGTGGGGAAGCCCATTGTTGAAGCGGGGATTCATTTTAAACTGCCCATCATTCAAATCGCCAATTTTTTTGACAAGCGGTTTTTAGCCTGGGATGGCGATCCCAACCAGATTCCAACCAAGGATAAAAGGTTTGTCTGGGTGGACAGTTACGCCCGCTGGCGGATCCACGATCCTCTCCTGTTCTTCCAGCGGGTGCGGGACGAACGGGGGGCCAAAACCCGGCTGGATGACATCCTGGATGGGTTGACCCGCAACGCCATTGCCAACCATAATTTGGTGGAAATCATCCGTTCAACGAATCGCAAATTGGAAGCTAGTGAAGAATTGGAGGAAATTCAGGACTCTGAAATAAACCTCCGGATTGAGCTCGGTAGAGAGAAAATTACCCGGATGATTATCGAGGCCGCCGCCCCCCGTTTAACGGTACTTGGGATTGAATTACTGGACATCCGATTTAAACGGATCAACTATGTTGAAGAGGTGCAAAAGAAGATATACGAGCGGATGATCTCCGAGCGCAAACGAATCGCCGATAAATTCCGCTCGGAAGGCCAAGGGGAGGCTGCTAAAATTTTGGGAGACAAAGAACGGGATTTGAAAAAGATCCAATCGGATGCCTATCGGCTGGCGCAAGAAATCAAAGGAAAAGCGGATGCCGAGGCCACCACCATCTATGCCCAAGCCTATAATCAAAGCGCGGAATCCAGGGCCTTTTACCAATTCCTGAAAACGATGGATACCTATAAAACCACTCTGTCGGAGAAAGACTGGTTGGTTTTATCGACGAAGGGCGACTTCTTTAAATTTCTCCAAAACCCCTCGGGGCATTAATCATTTGAGGCCCGGGGGCTCATGCTCCTGGACCTCCCCTTAGGGCTTGCCTTCTTACCAAGTTCAAAGTTCTTATTTTTTCTTTTTGATCGGACTACAGGGCCTGGATGGACTGTTAACGCCAACCGGGCTGCTGCCGAATTACGACCCGGAGGCGGCGGATCGTCTGGGAAAAAGCGCTGCCTGTTCAAAGGTATTTTTTTTAATTGATGGTTGCTTGGCCAAAAAGATGAGAACTATGGCATGGTTGGTGAGAAAAGTCCATTCCGCCATTTTGAGTAAACCTCCTCAAGGGATAAAAAATTTCTTGAAAATGAAAATAAGATCATGTTAATCTATTCATCATTAAATTATCCTATATCAGAATTCTCCAAGAATGCAAGTATTTTGGGGGGGATCATGAATTTTGAAAAAGAAAGAGCAGATTTGGGCAGAAGCTTAATAAAGGGCAACCAATTTTAAAACCTACGAAAGGAGGACTCCCATGTTTTGGAAAAAAAAATCTAATGGAGAGAAGGAGTCATCCGCCAAAAGTATTCCTGAGGCTGTAGGGCGGTATTTAGTTGTAAACTTAGGAAAGAATCCAGATTGGGTTTGGAACCTTAAGGCTGTGATGAAGAATAAGGGAAACGAAAAAGATGTCTTCGAGGTAAGAGTTTTTGACCAAGCCAAGGCTAACGCATTGAAAATATCTATAAAAAATTTCACTTCGCTGGGCGAACACCCGGAATTGATTCTGTACGAGGGGTGGTTTAATAAGAAGACATTTGAAGTCAAAGTGGAGGCGAGGCAACAGTAAAGTCTCTGCTTACGGAGGAGACTACACTGGCTATACTAAATTTGCATATCCCAAGATATCTTATTCACAAGTTCAATCGGAACCTCTAACCAGGATACATTTGTAGTGGTGTGTCTACCTAAACCATGAGGATGCCCCTTGAGTGTAATTCTTTAATATCCAAGATGGACTAAGGGAAGGCCCGTTTCGGAGGATTATCAGCTTAGGCGACTTCACGAACGGACAGTTAGGGTAATCCCACCGTTAGTTCGCGATGGATGCGTCGCACAGCAATCTTCAGCGCCCGTTGGTAGCCTTTAATTTTTCGAAGCTGCGGAAGATCAATGGCGCCAACCGCTTCTGCTCTTCCGATTCAATGTCAGTTTTGGTGGGGGCCAGGCAATGGTAATAAGGTATGGGGTGCGTTTTGCTATATCAAAGGAGAGAAAATACCTTATTTCATTTGCCTAACCCCAAAGGTAGAAGGACCAATCTTCCAGACGGTGATTTCAATAGGGCGCGGTTTGTCTCAGAGACAATTCTTCTCGCCGGTCAACCTTTTCTACCACAATCCGAGAACCTTCCACCAGGTGAAGCCGGCGCCCATCCAGATGGCAATGTTGACAAAGGAGATGATCAGCCCAAATTTCCACCAGGTTTTCTGGTCCATATACCCAGCATTAAAGTAGATGGGGGCAGGCCCAGTTCCATAGTGGGTGATGCCAGCGCACAGGGCGGAGAAAAAACCGAGGACCAAGGCCGCAATACGTGCTGCTCAAAATAAATCCCAATAGGCCTTATACCAAACTAAAAAATAACGGAATTAAAAGGACCATCTCCCCTATTGCAAACATGTAAATTTATTGTATAGAAATTTCCTTTTTGGACACGGATGTACACAGATTATCAGGATAAACTAAAAAGAAAATAATTATTTGTTGTTATCTGCGCAAATCTGCGTCCTATTAAATTTAGGCATTGTATGATATATTAATGGTTAGGAAGTAGTATTTAAAGCCAAAAGGGCATTATCGGGCCTTGAAGTAGGAAATTCAAAGCATCAAAGTGGTGGTTTTGACGCCTGGGCCATGAAAGCTCTCCCGAGGAAGAGAAAAAGAAATTTCACCCGTCCGAATCCATACAGAGTAGTCACCTGATAGCTTACAAAGAATTTCTTCGGTTCCTCCCTACTTTGTTCTGCCACTTATGTTTTTCAATCCCAGATTGCGAAAGAAGATTTGTTAATCATGGCCATATCGAATAAAAAGCTTTTATTACGAAAATTATGAAAAGAAACGTGCCCAATTTAAAGTTAAGGAATATAGCCATTATCGCCCACGTCGACCACGGCAAGACCACGTTGGTGGACCATATGTTCAAACAAAGCGGCGTATTTCGCCCCGGCCAGGAGGTGATGGAGAGGGTCATGGACTCTCTGGATCTGGAGCGAGAAAGAGGGATCACCATCGCTGCCAAGAACTGTTCGGTCTACTGGCACGACGTCAAGATCAACATCCTGGACACTCCAGGCCACGCCGACTTCGGCGGGGAGGTGGAGCGGGCGCTCATGATGGTAGACGGCGTTCTCCTGCTGGTGGACGCCTCGGAAGGCCCTCTGCCCCAGACGCGGTTTGTACTCAAGAAGGCCCTGGAATCCGGCTTGAAGATCATCGTGGTAGTCAACAAGATTGACCGCAAGGACGCCCGGCCGCAGGAGGTGCTAGACGAAATCTATAACCTCTTCTTCGACCTGGACGCCACGGAAGACCAGATCGATTTTCCTATTCTCTACGCCATTGGCAGGGAGGGGGTCGCTCAGAAGACCGCGGAGGAGAAGGGGCAGGACCTTACGCCCCTCTTCCAGGCCATTCTCGATGAGATCCCGCCGCCCGCGTATGACCCGGATGAGCCGTTCCAGATGCTGGTGGCCGACCTGGACTACTCCGATTACCTCGGGCGCCTGGCCGTGGGCAAGGTCTTTCACGGCACAGCGGGGTGCAATGAGGACCTGGTCTGCCTGAACAGGGAAGGGAAGGACATCCCGCTCCGGATCTCCAAACTCCAGGTGTACGACGGGATCAACCTGCAAGAAGTGAAATCGGCCCAGCCGGGGGATATTATCATCCTGGCGGGGATCAAAGACGTGGAGATCGGCGACACCATCTGCACCCGCGAGGCACCCAAGGCCCTGCCGCGGATCTCCGTCGACGAGCCGACCATCTCAATGCTCTTCACCAGCAACACCTCTCCTTTGTCCGGGAAAGAAGGGAAATACGTGCAACCTGGCAAGATCCGCGAGCGCCTCTATCGGGAATCCCTGCGCAACGTGGCCATCCGCATGGAAGACGCTGAGGAGGCGGACAGCTTCATCGTCAAGGGGCGCGGGGAGTTTCAGATGGCCATCCTGATCGAGACCATGCGGCGGGAGGGGTTTGAGCTTACGGTCGGCCGCCCCCAGGTCATCTATAAGCAGAGAGGCGCGAAGACTCTTGAGCCTATCGAACACCTTTTCATCGACTGTGCCGAGAACTTCATCGGCGTAGTCTCCGAGAAACTCTCCCGGCGGAAGGGGCGCATGGTGAACCTGGTGAACCACGGAAGCGGCCGCGTCCGCCTGGAGTTCACCATCCCTTCGCGCTCCCTGATCGGGTACCGCAATGAATTCCTGACCGACACCAAGGGAACCGGGATTATGAACTCCTACCTGAAAGGCTATGAGGAGTACCGCGGGGACTTCCCTCTGCGCATGACCGGATCCCTGGTCTCCGACCGGGAGGGGGAGGCCGTGTCCTACGCCCTCTTCAACCTGGAGCCCCGGGGTAGCCTCTTTTTGATGCCCGGAGAGCCAGTCTACGAGGGAATGGTCATCGGGGAACACAACCGGGAGAACGACATCAATGTCAACCCGTGTAAGATGAAGAAATTGACCAACATGCGTGCCTCCAACAAGGACGACAGCATTCAACTGACTCCGGTGATCCCGTTGACCATGGAGAGGGTCATTGAGTTCATCAAGGACGACGAGATGGTGGAAGTCACCCCCCGCAGTATCCGTCTACGCAAAACTATCCTCTCCGCCGATAAGAGGCACCGACGGCGGGCGGAGAAGCTGAACGCATAGGGTAAAATCAGAAGAAGTCCGAGTAACTCCATCAGAGATCCCGCCTCTGTCCCCCAAGGAGATTAAAGAAGTTGATCGATCAGAAACCAAATCTGTGATATAAAATAGGGACGTTGTGGATTATGTTCTCCGCTCATTTGTCAAAACGTTCCGTAGCGCCAGAGATTGTCTTTTTTTGCGTAACAAATATTCGCCCAGCCGCATCATAAATTTTAACAAGGAGAGCTGGGATGTTGGAAAAATCTGCCAGGGTCAAACGACTACAAGGTTCGGAACGGGCTCAAAGAAAGATTAGTATCCCTAAAGATGCCATCCGGTTGGATTTGGGGGAACCTGATTTGCCCACGCCCCTCCATATTCAGGAAGCGGCCACCAAGGCCATGAGCGATAATTTTACCCACTATGGCAATGCTTTCGGGGACGAAGAACTCAGGGAGGCCATCTGTTTTAGCCTGCAACGCGACTACGGCGTGCAGCGCAAACCGGAGGAGGTTCTGATTACCGTGGGGGGAATGGAGGCCATCCACGTGATCTGTGCGACCTATCTCAATCCCGGCGATGAAGTTTTAATCTTGGACCCCGAGTACTCTGCCTATGCCGATTCCGTTGCGCTTTTTGGCGGGAACACTCTTTTTGTCCCCCTGATGGAGAATTTTCATCTCGATTTCCAAACCATTGAAGGGCGGATATCTAAAAAGACGAAGATGATCTTCATATCCAACCCCAGCAACCCAACCGGAAGGGTGCTGCAGGAGAAGGAGATCCGCAGTCTCGCCCGGATTGCCCAGGAACAGGGTCTTCTTTTGATTGTGGATGAAGTTTATTACAAGTACCTCTATGGTGGGATTAAACATTTTTCAATCTGCCAGGTTGAAGAAATGAAAAAACAGGCCATTCTCCTCAATAGTTTTTCGAAAACCTATGCCATGACCGGCTGGAGAGTGGGGTACCTGGTGGCGGATTCCCAGATCATAAAAGACCTGGTCACATTTCACAAGGCTTTGGTCACCTGTCCCAATACCGTGGCCCAGCGGGCCTGTATCGCCGCCATCAAGGGTTCTCAGGATTGCGTGGAGTCGATGAGGAAGGAGTATGAAAGACGCAAGCGATTGGTCGAACAAAGACTGAAAGGGATGGAGAGGCTTTCCACCTCTGCCTGTGAAGGAGCTTTTTATTTCTTTCCCCGGTTCCAGCATTCGTTCACCAGTCGGGAAATGACGGATTATTTGTTTGCCAAGGGAATATTAGTGAGGAGCGGGACTGAATTTGGAGCGAATGGTCAGAAACATTTTCGGATCTCCTTTGCCACATCGATAGAAAAACTGGAAGCCGGGATGGAAGGGTTAAAAAGGGCTCTAGATGAATTAGGGTAAACAGGGCCAGAATAAAAAGAAAATTCGAAAGTGAAGGAGAGCAATCATCGGCAGTAAAAGGGGGAGAAAAGATGCAGGTCACAGAACATATCCATGCGTTAAAAATACCTTTTCGGCTATCCCCTCGATTTGTTTACGTCTACCTTATCTATGGGGAAAAAATTTGCCTCATTGACAGCGGGATTCTCTCTTCCGAGGAGCAGATTTTCGAATATATCAAGAAAACCGGCCGTAATCCCGCCGAAATAACCCTGCTGGTGCAGACGCATTCTCATCCCGATCACATCGGGGCCAGCGCAGAAATAAAAAGGTTTTCCGGATGTCGGGTGGCCATCCATCGGGAAGAGAAGCAATGGATAGAGAATATTGATTTACAATTTCGGGAACGCCCAACAGGAACTTTCTATTCCTTTGTGAAAAGCGCGGTAGAAGTCGACATGGTCATTCGTGATGGGGATCACTTGGATCTGGGCGCCGGGCAGATGTTAAAAGTCATCCATACCCCTGGTCATTCGCGGGGGATGATTTCTCTATGGTTCCCGGAAGAGGGGGCATTATTCTCAGGAGATGCGATCCCGGTTAAGGGTGGGGTTCCCATCTATGCGGACGTTCTCGAATCCATCAAATCCATAAGAAAATTAAAGCAGATTAAAGGAGTAAAAGTTTTATTGTCTTCTTGGAATGACCCTGCCCTTGGAGACAGGGCATACGAAGGGATGGATGAAGGGTTAAGCTATTTTCAAAACCTTCATGAGATCCTCCGTAAGCGAATCGCTGCTTCTCCCTCCCTCGCCATAAAAGAATTATGCGCCCGGGTTCTGAAGGATCTCGGCCTTCCCGAAACCTTCCTGAATCCCAATGTGGTCGCCTCTATCGAAGCCCACTTAAAAGAGATGCGGCATCAGGATTTGCTGAAGGTTTCATCTTAACCAGTACTCAAAATGACCTTAAATCACTTTAGGGTTTATTACCCGCCGCTTGCGGCGGGGTAGTTTATTATCTGTGAATATCTGCGCAAATCTGCGTCCTGTTAAATTTAAAAGGAGGGGAAGGCATCATGAAGGTAATTACCATTGAAGAGCTTCCAGGGGTAGTACCGGAAGCGCACTATGATCTGCTCAGTTACCGGATTGTGGACGAAAAAATCGGGGCGAAGAGCATGGGAGCTTCCTTAGGGCGTATGGAGCCGAGCGGAAGGACCGGCCCCCACGCCCACGAGAAAGCGGAGCAGCTCTTCATAATATTGAAAGGGGAGATGCTGATGAAAACCGACCGGGGAGAAGCCCGCTTGAAACAGGGTCAGGCGGCTTTCATTTACCCGGGAGAAGTTCACGAAAATTACAATGTAGCCAATGGGACGACTGAATATCTCGTCGTCACGAGCAGGCTATCTACCTGAGAAAAGGATAAGGCCAGCCCTGACCCAGAGATAAACCGGGAAGCGAGGGAAGCCAACGGCAGAGGGCGCGGCCTTCAGCGGAAAAGCAACAGCTGTCGGAGTCTACATCAATTCGACAGAGATAAAACATCGAGCGGAGGGATCCAATGAGAACAAAAAACGGTTGGCAATTGTTGAGGATGGTTCTGATCGTCTGGGGGATGCTCATTTTCAGCTTGAACCCGGTTCAAGCCGCATCTCCTGCGGGCGTACTGAAGGAAGCCATACACTGGGGTCTTTCGGCGGATTGGCTTGACCCGGCCACCAGCAGCGGCCTTATTCCTTCCCAGATCACCCTCTATCTTTTCCATGATGCCCTGTTGAAGCCCATGCCCGAGGGCACCTATACTCCCTGTTTGGCTGAATCGTGGAATATCAGCCCGGATTCGAAGGTCTATGAATTCAAGCTCCGCCAAGGGGTGAAGTTCCACAATGGGGATCCCCTGACCGCCGAGGACGTGGTCTTCAGTTTTTGGAGGTACAAGGCTGGCCAGGCGAAAATCATCCACGGCAAAACCGATAAGGTAGAAGCCGTGAATCCCCATCTCGTCCGCTTTCATTTCAAGGAGCCTTTTCCCGACTTCTTGGAATACCTTCTTCCGGGGGCGACGACCATCGGCTGGATAGTTCCGAAAAAATATGTGGAGAAGGTTGGGGATGCCGGGTATAAAAAGCATCCCGTTGGTGCAGGTCCCTACAAGTTTGTGGAATTTGTAGCGGGCTCAAGGATGGTGGGAGAGGCTTTTGAAGGGTTCTGGCGGAAAGTACCCCCCATCAAGAGGATGGAATTTCATATCATCCCCGAGCCAGCAACCCGCTTGGCCATGGCCAGGCGCGGTGAAGCAGATATTGCCACCCTTATGCAAGGTGTTTTTTATGAAGATTTGAAAAAAGATCCGAAGCTCAGAATGATGGCACCTTTGAGCCCGACGCGGTGGCTCGTGTACATCACCTCCCAGTGGGATCCCAAGTCTCCATGGTCGGACGCGAGGGTGCGCAAGGCCGCCAGCCTGGCCATAGACCGAAAGACCCTGGCTGATGTTCACATGCCCGGTTGCGGCCCCATTGGCTCGCTGGGTTTGGAGGGTGACCCGATGGCCGTGGATTTTCCGGTGGATCCTTATGACCCGGAGGGGGCTAAGAAGCTATTGGCCCAAGCAGGTTATCCGAAGGGTTTCCATGGGGGTAAATTTTACCCTTACCAGGGGGGTTACTGGCCATATGGCGAGCAGATTGCCAACTACTGGAAAGCCATCGGCATTACTGTCGATTCCCTGCTCCTTGATCGACCCGCCTGGTTCGCCACCCGTCAGGGAGGAAAAATGAAGGGCGGCATTTTTATCGACAATTCCCAGGCCCCAACCCTCGGAGGGCGCCTCCTTTACCTTTTCGGTTCTACTTCCTATGGGAATTATCCCGACATTCAGGCGTTATGGGAGCAGTATCAGCATGAAGTTTCACCCAAGGGGCGGAAGGAAATACTCGGGCAGATCCAGAAGCTCATTTACGAAAAGACGATGTTCATTCCTCTTACGGCAACGAATTCGCCCGCTGCCTTTGGCCCGAGGGTGAAGGGGAATCCTTACAAGATTCAGCCGCTTATATGGTTTACGGCCCCCTTTGAAGACATGGAGTTGGTCCAATAGTGAATGCGGGGTGCGCCCGGAGATCCGAGCGAAAAATTCTCCCTGAGCCATTAGGGAGAAGCAGAGAGCATTCTAAAATCCCCAAGAGGAAATAACCATGGGAAGTAGAGACAAAACCTGGAAGGTTCTAAAAGGTAAAAGGCTCCTTGATGGCAAGGGAGGGGAGGTGCGCCAAGACGCCTGTGTGGTTGTTGAGGGGTCGCGCATCAAAGCGATGGGGACGATCAAGGAGATACGCATCCCCAAGGGGGCTGAGGTGATTGCCATGCCGGATTGCACCCTGATGCCCGGCCTGCTGGATATACACCTGCACACGTCGGCCTATAATATCCTTACTTTCCAAAATCCCCGGGCGGCCCATTTCGAAACCACGCCCCAGCTCCAGATGATGTATACGCTTCTGCACGCCCAGATGTGTTTCGAGCAGGGATTTACCACGTTAAGAAATCATCCTTGGGTGACAGCCTATGGCACCCATAACACGGCGGAACTGGTGGCCCTTCGCGATGCCATCAATATCGGGATCGTGGCCGGGCCCAGGCTTTTGGTCGGCGGACATGCCATCATAACCAATTCCCATCTCGATCTTCTTCACCCTGGAATCGCCTTACGGCAAGCTGGTCTGACCGCTGACGGACCCTGGGAGCTGCGCAAGCTCGTCCGTTCTCAACTAAGAATTGGCTGTGACTACATCAAGACCTGTGCCTCCGGCGGAGGGGGAACGGAAAAGGAAGAACCCGATATCAGGAACATGACCCAAGAAGAGCTGGACGCGATCGTAGACGAAGCCCATGCCTTCCACAAGCGCTGCGCTTGTCACTGTTTTACTCCCAGCGCCCAGCGCATGGCCGTAAAGGCCGGGGTAGACACCATCGAGCATTGTGTATTCACGGATGACGAGGCGATGGCCATGATGAAGGCGGAGAATAAGATCGTCGTTCCCACGTTGGCCCACCGCTCCGATCGGGCCATTGAGGCGAGGCGAAAAGCAGGCAGTTCGGAATTTGTTTTAAATAAAATGAAAAAGATTCAACCCTATACCAAGGAAACCTTCCAGAAATTCCATCAGGCGGGGATCAAAATGGCTCTGGGTACGGATACGCAAATCGACCCCGAAATGGGCACAAGTGCCTATGAGCTGGAGATCTACGTTGATTACGGGATGACTCCTATGGAAGCGATCCAAACCGCCACCCGGAATGCTGCCGAGGCCATCGGATTGGAGCGAGAAACCGGGACGCTGGAGATAGGGAAATGCGCGGATATCATCGCCGTGGAAGGGAACCCCTTACAGGATATCCGCATCCTCCAGGACAAAAGGAGGATTCAGATGGTCATGAAAGATGGAAAAGTTTTCGTGTATAGGAAATCGGGGCAGGAGAAATACGTCATTCACGATCAGGATTGGAGCTGGAAGCGCCTATAGCCCTTACTCCTCACACCTGATTTTGGCGGCAATGGCCTTCCCCATCTCCGTGGTGGATGAAGTTCCTCCCAAATCATAAGTTCTCACCTCCCCTTCGAGGAGGAGATCCGTTATCGCCCTCTCGATTCGGCGGGCCATGCCGGTTTCTCCCAGGTAATCTATCATCATCATCGCCGCCCGGATGGCGGCGATCGGGTTGACCACATTTTTGTCCGCGTATTTGGGGGCTGTTCCGTGAATCGGTTCAAAGACGGCAAAGGACTCGCCGATATTGCCGCCGTAGGTAAACCCCATACCGCCGCTGATCCCTGCGCCTACATCGCTTAAAATATCTCCGTTGGCGTTTTCCGCGAAGATGATGCTGAACCTTTCCGGTTTCATGATGATCTGCATGGCGCAGGCATCGATGGTCATATCTTCAGCCTCCACTTCGGGGTATTCCCGCGCCATTTCGTAAAATAATTGCCTCATCGGTTCATCGGTATAGGTAAGAACGTGGGCTTTATGGGTGAAGGTTACTTTTGGGCGCTTCTCCTTCCGGGCCAGCTCAAAACAAAACCTGAGGATTTGTTCCATCCCCTTCTTAGTAAATACCCGTAAATTCACGTGGTAATCCCCGTCAATGTAGCCCACCCCCCGGTATAAGCCTTCTGTGTTTTCCCTGACGATGATTAGGTCCGCCTTGGGCTGCAGGGCCCTGGATCCGGGCAGTGACTTGATCGGCCGAACGTTGGCGTATAAATTAAACCCCAGCCGAAACCCTGAAAGAACGGCCACCGTATGCGGATTCCCCGCCGCTCCAAATAAGGCCGCATCGGTCGCTTTCAGGCCCTCAAAAGTTTCGAGGGGAAATGGATGGCCGTATTTGTCCACGGCGGCTTCCCCGGCCTCCAATCTTCTGAAATCCAGGGCAAATTCTTCGGCTAAGTCATTCACCGCATCCAGAACGATCATGGCTGCTCGAACCACGTCCCTGCCGATTCCGTCGCCGGGAATGATCCCAATCCTATATCGCTTTTTCATGCTTGACACCTTCGCCTCCATCTCGGTCAGATTGGTACTTAACCTTAGAGAAAGCACCGCCTCAGGATGCCCAGCGAAGCGCCCTGGCTCCCGGACCTGGTATGGTACTCCAATTTTTGCAACTAAGCACTGGCCTCGCTGTCCCAATTAGAATTTTCTTTATCATTTCAGCAAGGGCACAACCCTTAGTTTGTTGATGGAGTTGGTGCCGTCTCCATGGAGGAAAGTCAACCCATCCCTGACCAGCTTCTCCATGGGGTGGTCCCGCATGATTCCACTTCCCCCCAAAATATCCAGTCCCAGCAGGATCACTTTTACTACACAATCGCAGGAAAAAATTTTCCCGAACCGGGTTTTTTTGACATCATAGTCCGTGTCGTTCTGGATATGGTAGGCCGTATCCCAGAGGTATCCTTCCAGGGTATCGACCATCATGGCGATCTCGGCCAGCATCATCCCGATGGCCTGGTGTTCGATGATGGGCCTGCCCCCTTGGACCCGCTGCCTGGCATGATCCAGCACGATCCGGTAAATGGCCTTGCCAATGCCCAGGTACATTGCCGGAATCTCCAGACTCCCCCGGAAGATCTGCGAAAAGGTGGCAAACCCGGCATTTTCCTCCCCGAGCCTATATTCCTTCGGCACGCGGACATGATCGAAAAAGGTCTCTCCGTTGGGGTACAGCCGGAAGCCCATTTTATTGTGGACCTGGCCGTAGGAGATGCCCGGAAGGTCGTGCGGCACAAGAAAAGTTGACGTGCCCTGGCGGACCGGCTGGTTGCGGTCCGTCCGGGCATACACCAGCAGCAACTTAGAGAAGCCCACCAGGGAGCTCATGTGTTTGGTTCCGTTTAATATGTAGGATTCGCCATCCCGAACAGCGGTCAGCGCAACCCCGGCCCCCGGAGCGTTGTAGGGAAGAATATTGTCGCTCCCGGCATTCGGTTCCGTCATCAGAATCGAGCAGGTATAATTGGGATCCTCCGCAAATTCGGTGAGGAATTTTTTTCTCTGGGCCTCGGTCCCGGCTTCGACAATCACCTGGGAAACTTTCCAGCATTGACTTATGATCTTGGCGGTTCCCGCTTCCACCTCGCACATAGTGGCGAGCAGGAGGGCTTTCGTGACCACATCGGCAGCAACCCCTCCCTATTCTTCTGGGAGAGCCAAGGTCCTTAAGCCGATCTCCGATGCTTTCCGTACCAATTCGGCGGGATAGCAATCCTTTGGATTGGGACGGGCATCAATTTCTGCCGAGACCGGACGGACTTCTTTCTCAAAAAAATCCCGGGCCAGGTCCCGTAAGGCGATTTGTTCTTCGGTGAATGGAATGGTCATTCTTTTCCCCCTGATTCTTGATGGCTTCGTAAAAAGTCCCGCTTTCGTCATTGCGGCGGTTTAGTAGGGGCACGATGCTTCGTGCCCCTACAGGTTTTGCGCGCCTTGCATCTGATGTAGGGGCATGGTGACCGTGCCCTTACTTTGCCATCGGTCTGAGGACTTTTTACGAGATCATCATTCTTAATTTTTTAAAATTTTGCTGAATTCGTCGATAAGGGCCGGCAGGACGTTGCGGTAATCCTCGATCACCCCCAGGTTAGCGATCCGCAAGATGGGGGCTTCAGGATCCCGGTTGATGGCCACGATAATTTTGGACCCTCCCATGCCGGCAATATGCTGGCTGGACCCGGAGATGCCTACTGCGAAATATACATCCGGCGCAACGATTTTCCCCGTTTGCCCCACCTGGTGCGAAGGGGGCATCCAGCCTGCATCCACCGCCGTGCGGGAGGCGCCCACGGCGCCGCCCAGAATTTTGGCCAGTTTTTTCAGCTGCCGGAATGCTTCTGAACTCCCCATACCCCGACCTCCGGAAATAACAACCTTGGCATCCTCCAGGTTGACTTCCTCTCCTTCCTCCTCGATGCGATCTGTGACTGTCGCTTCCCGGGGGATCGACTCAATTTGCGGCGCAACGATTACCCGCTCGGGGATCCGCCTGGTGTCCGCAGGAAATGGTTCCTGGGTCCGCGGTCGAACGGTGGCCAAGGCAACAGGAGTGGTCACCCGCAGGTGGGCCAGTGCTTTCCCCCCGTAAACTGGTTTGATAAAGATGCACCTTCCGTCTCTAATCGCAAAATCTACGCAGTCAGTAACCAGGCCTGCTCCCAGGCGGTAGGCCAGGCGAGGGGCGAGATCCATCCCGATGGCATCGGCCGGGAAAAGGATAGTATGCGGTTGGGCCACCTCCCCAATATCCTGAAAAACTTTAAGATAAACCTTGGCTTGAAATTCCGTCAAGAACTCACTCTCGCTGAGGTAGACTACATCGGCACCCGACGCGGCCAATTCTGGCGTGAGAGAAGAAACATCCGCCCCCACCAGGGCAGCGGCCACTTGATCACCGGTTTGGTCGGCGATTCTCCTCGCCATGCCCAAAACTTCTCTGCTGGACATCGAGGGGGATCCGTTTTTAATGGTGACCGATGTTAAGATTCCTGGCAATGTCTCTCTGCCCCTTTCACTTTAACACTTTCATGGCCGCTAAAACTTGGGCCAGCCGGGTTCCTTTGACCGGTCCATCTTCCCCATCGATTATTTGAATCTGCCTTTCATAGTTGGGAACCGTTAAATTTTCTACCACTACCAACCGGGCCAAGTTTTCAGCAATTCCAAGATCCTGGGCTGACCAAACCGGGATTTTTCTCCGACTGGCCAGCACAATACCCTTGGTTGTAGCGTAGCGGGGCTGGTTCGCACTGGAGCTGGTAATCGTGGCCAGAGCCGGCATGTCCGTGGCCACAATTTCTACGCCTTTCTCTACTTCTCGTTGCAAGCGCAGCCTGTCATTTTCTACGTCTACTTGAGAAACCACCGAAATGCAGGTCAAGGACAGTTCCTCCGCGATCAGGGATCCTATTTGCCCCATGTCCCAATCGCCTGCTTGGCGGCCGCAAAGCACCAAATCAATCTGCCCCACCTTTTGGATTCCTCTGGCGATCACTTTTGCTGTTGCCGCTGAGTCTAGCCCTTCAAAAAAAGCATCCTTCAGCCAGATGGCCTCGTCGCAACCCATAGCCAAGGCATGGCGCAAGGCTTTACCGCAGGGTTCCCCACCCAGGGTCAGGGCGGTGACCGTACAGTATTTTTGGCGATCCTTCAGTTGCAGAGCTATTTCGATGGCATTGGCGTCGAATGGATTGATCACCAAGGCCGCATCCCCTGGGATCACCTTTTTCGCGGCCTGGTCCACCTGAAAATTGCGGGGAGGTATCTCCGGATCAAGAATTTGTTTGATACATACAACGATGTGCAATTTTCCCCTCGGCCTTCGTAATTAACCTTCTCCTTTTTCCAAAACAAGCGTATTCCGGAGCGAGTCCCCAATCCTGTTTGTTCTGACCCAGATGACCGGTCGATCATATCATAAGTTTCCAACTGGGGTCAGCATTTTTTCAACGGGCACCTCCCCGTCGGGTCTTGATAATCTTTCTGAAATCATGAGGGAAAATAAAAGGTGAATGGAGGCAAGATGTAACATTATATTGCCTGAACAGGGGGGATTTGTTAGGATAGGTTTCATTCCCGTGGGTTTCTAAGCCACCATAGAGCCAAACCCATTTATTCCCTCCAGGAGGTCGGTAATGAAGATCTTCAGGACCAAAGAGTATTGCCAGATGGCCAATCCAACTCCGGGCGAAAAATACCGGGGGGAAATACTAACCGAAGAAAATAATGCTAAGGATCTCGGTGGAATTTTTGTCGTCCTTGTTCCGGGCAGCGGGCCGCCTTACCATTACCACGAAAAACGTGAATCCATTATTGTGGCCATCAGCGGAGAGGCAACGGAGATCTTGGAAGGCAAAGAGATTCCCATTAAAGCCGGCGACGTGATTTTCATTCCCCGGAGAGAAAAACACACGACCGTGAACACTTCGCATCAGGAGTTTCGTTACCTGGAGTTCTTTACCTGTCCGCCCGTGGGGACCGATTTTGTGGAAGTAAAAAAATGATAGGATGTATGCGATGAATGATCGTTTCTCCGTGGGGTTTATTGGGTTTGGGGAAGCAGGCTTTGAGATCGCCAAGGGGCTTCATGCCACCGGAGTAACCCGCATGTGCCTCTACGATCTCCGCACGCAAGACCCCGACCGGGCAGCCCTGGTGATAAAACGCGCCCAGGAGGCAGGAGTAAAGATTCTCGGCTCAGCTAAGGAAGTGGGTAAACAATCCGATATAATCTTTTCGGTTGTCACCCCGGAAGCATCCGTCACCGTGGCCAAAGAAGTGGCTACTCATCTTCAAGCGGGGCAGATTTATGTAGACCTAACATCTTCCTTTCCCGACGACATGAAAATGATCGCTGCCCTGGTAGAACCCAGCGGAGCGAAGTTCGTGGATGGAGCCATGATGGGGTCCCTGCCGATTTATGGACACAAAGTATTGATCTATGTGGCCGGACTCTATGCGGGAGAAGCGGCGCGGATTTTGAATGAGCACGGCATGAATCTCAAGGTCGTCGGGGAGGAACCCGGTCAGGCTTCCGCCATCAAGCTCATCCTGAGCATCGCCACCAAGGGCTTCGAAGCTCTCCTGGTGGAGATGCTCTTGGCCTCTCATCACTACCAGGTAGAGGAACCCGTACTTTTGGCTCTTAATCAATTCTTCGTCAAAGGCCTTGATCCAGTTGTCGATCGATTTGTAGGAAGTGACGCGGTTCATGCCGGAAGAAGGGTAATGGAAATGGAATCCTCGGTCAGGCTTCTGGAGAAAATTGGTACGGATCCCATTATGACCAAGGCCACGGTTCAAAGGCTCCGGTGGTCGGCCTCCCTAAATTTAAACGAATACTTCGGCGGCATATCCCCAGTTGGATATAAGGAAGTCATCCAAGCATGGGAGAACATCGGCCTTTTCCCTAAAGTAAAGAGATGAAATTCGACCTCCTGATTCAGGGTGGAAAACTGGTGATCCCCAAGCAAGGGATTGTAATCGAACCCCTCTCTCTCCCCTCAAGGATTCCCACCTAAATTGAATACAATCGAGCTGCCTCCAGAAAAGAGGATCCTTACTTCATTCTGCGAATACGGACCTCAATCCCTTTGGTATCTTTTAACAAAGCCACCAGTTTGGAAGTATCGGTTTCTCCATAATGATAGGGATAAAGAATCTTCGGTTGGAAAGCCTGGGCAGCATCGGCAACCATCTCGGGAGTCATCGTAAAGGGCAGGTTCATAGGCAGGAAAGCGATGTCAATATCCTTCAATTTTTTCATCTCCGGAATATTCTCCGTATCCCCCGCCACATAAACGTTCCTGTCGCCGAAGGTGATGATGTAGCCATTCCCATGGCCTTGAGGATGAAACGGTTGGCCATTGTCTCGTTTATGAATAAGGTTGTATGCCGGAACGGCCTTCACCTCTAAACCCTCAATGGTTTTAACATCTCCATTATTCATCACGGTGGCGCCCGTAACCTGTGGGGTGCAGATCTTGGGGCAAACCACCACAGTTTTTTCGGTGCGCAGAATTCCCAGGGCTTTTAAATCAAGATGGTCGCTGTGTTCGTGAGTAATCAGGATGAAGTCGGCTTGCGGAAGTTTGGTGTAATCGGCCAGTTGGGTCAACGGGTCAATGTGGATAACCTTCCCGCCAAATTTGAACATCATCGTGCCATGGCCGATAAAAGTGATCTCCAGATTGCCGGCAGAAGTTTTGACGATATCCGTTTCAAACTTTTCCTGAGCAGCTGCTTCCATGACGAACCCTCCCATTAAGAGATTTACCAACAAAAATAGCCTAACCATAATTCCCCTTCCTCCCTCATCATAAATTGGTCAAAATGGAGATTCCATATAACATGGAACTCATTGCCAAGGCAAATTATTATAGCGCGGGTTTATAATTTTTCATATGCTTTGTTAATCTTAATTTCTTGGCCATCCCTGCCCGAACGTCCCCTAACCTTCTTTTCACCAGCTTTTTCTTCTTTCCTTCAACCATTTTTGCGCATTTTGATTTCCTTTCCGGGCCGCAACCTCCATGTCGAGAAGTGCCTTTCCTTCCTCACCTAACTGGAAATAACAAATTCCCCGGTTGTAGTACACTGCCGGATAATTGGGGTCTATAGCAACAGCCCTGCTGAAGTCTCCTCCAGCTCTATCCCACTGGCTTTTCATGCTCAAGGCGAACCCGCGGTCGTAGTAGGACCAGGCATAATTGGGGTCTAAGGCCAAAGTCTGGGTGAAATGGTTCACCGCTTCATCATATAAGCCCTTCCGGCTCAATAGAAGCCCTTGGTTGTAGTAGGCCCAGGCAAGATCAGGATTGATGGACAAAGCTATGCCGTAATCTTTTAGGGCCTCTTCATATTTACCGAGGGCTCGCCGAGCTGCCGCTCGATGGTAATAGGCCCAGACATGATGGGGGTCCCGGGAGAGCGTTTGGCCTAAGTCCGAAATCGCCTGGCCATATTTGCCCCTCACGCGGTAAGCAATTCCCCGATTATAATAGACCCACGCCTCGGAAGGGTTAGCTGAAATTGCCTGAGTGTATTTTTCGATTTCTTCATCCCCCGGTTTTCCTTTTCTAATCCATTCCGGGAGAAGGTTCGATTCATCCAGTTGGGGGTTTAGGCCTAAGGCCTTGCTATAGTCTTCTGTTTCCCGATCATAATGGCCTTTCCGGCCGTACGTGAGACCGCGCAGGTAATAGGCGTAAGCATGATTCGGGTCGGCTACAAAGGCCAGACTGTATTCTTCAATGGCCCTATCATACTGGCCCTTCTGGCTCCGCACGAGGCCCCGATAATAATAGGCCTCGGCATTTCTCGGGACAGCGGTAATGATCTCGTCCAAAACAATCAGGGCTTGATCATATTCGCCCCGCAGAATATGGCTTTGACTCTTCTGCCAGAGACCCTTAACCCGCATCTCATTTTCTGAGACCTTTGCACAACGTCCTATTTGTCATTGCGAGGAGGCCTGAGGCCGACGAAGCAATCTCATAACACATTGATTACTAAAGAGATTGCCACGGCGCACATGCGCCTCGCAATGACCGAAAGTGGGTTTTTCAAAGGTCTCTTTCTGCCATTCCCCTCGGACCCTGTCCCTGAGCGGACCAGCCCATAGAGGGAAGAAGGCTGAAAAAAAAGAGGACCACGAAAATGGGTCTCATCGAATCCTCACCTGACTCACGAATTGTTTTCCCTCATCTAAGGAAAACGTCCTGGAAAAAATCTAAGCCCCAAGGATCATTGTATCAAAGAAAAATTTCTGGGAAAAGGGTGGGTTGATTAGAATCCTGAAAAATAGCCGGGAGGTCTATAAGAATCCTCCTGTGCCCCGCTATTTTAAATTTAGATCACCTCCAAGGCGCAAGAGGGATCTGCTTGCCCAAACAGGCGGTGGCCGCTTCCAAATCCAACGGGGCTTCTACCGTTTGCGGATTGGCCATTCCTTTTGATCCCCGCTTTAAGAAAATTGGGCGACGGGCAGAGCGTACTTAGAAATTTCCATGGGCTTTTGCTAATCTTACGCTTTTATGCAATCTTAGCACGAATATCCCTTTAACCCCAATCAGAGACGTTGATGAGATTCTCGAACTGCTCCGGCGCGCAGGGGGTAGAGGGGGACATCCTATATTCCTCCTGTCAAGAGAAAAATTAAGTTTTTAAAAAATCAGGAGTTACAATGCAAGCCGCATTTGGGCCACACGTATCCATGAAGCTTTTTAAAAAGCTTTTTTCATTCGACGAATCTCTC
>JAURYC010000229.1 GCA_030654105.1 Deltaproteobacteria bacterium | reverse complement strand
GGGGAATGATGAATTCGATGATCGCCGAAAGGGCCTTTTCGTTGAGGACCTCCGGTTTGAGCAAGCCCTTGCCCTTGTCGATCATCAAGGCGGTCACCGGGTTTTGCGTTTCGAACTGGACCCCCAAGGGTGCCAGAGCCTGGGCCATAGTCTGAACGTCGCTGAAGCGAGTTGCAACGCTCGGCCGGCCAAATTCCAGGCCGATTCCGGCAAACCCTGCCTGGAACCGGCCGGTGACATCATTGGTCTTCATCTCTTCCGTACCCCGTCCTCCGATGTCGGTGCTGGGATGACGGATGAGGGGGTTGCTGAATTCCTGGCGCACGATGCGCGGCCAGGCCAGCTCCTGCTGGAAGATGGCGTCGGTCGGACACACGTCAGCCCTCAGGCAGACGCCGCACTCCACACACTCGTCTTCGATCACTTCACGGACCTCCCGCTTCTTGCTCTCGACGATGGCCCCCACCGTGCAGTAGGGCTGGCAGGTCCCGCAGTTGCTACATTTTTCTGGGTCGATTTTCATGATGCAGCTAATTTCTCCTTTCCTCTGCTTTTGAAGATGTACTTCTGGATCAAGGGATAACAGAGTGACACAATTGCAAAGATGATGAGCCCGGCGCTGATCGGCCGGGTGATCAGAACCGATGGGTCAAAGTTGGATAGGAGCATGGCCCGGCGCAGGGAAACTTCGGCTAAGTCTCCCAGGATCATTCCCAGGATCAGGGGCGCCAGCCCGAACCCGTACTTTTTCATGACATACCCGATGAACCCGAAGGCCAGGGTCACGTAAACGTCGGACATGGAATTGTTGATGGCGTAGGAGCCGATGACCGCAAAGAGCAGGATTGCGGGGCCGATTTTATGGTAGGGGAAATCCATCAGCTTGATCACGAATTTGATCCCGATGATCCCAGCCAGGATGATAAGCAGGTTGGAAAAGAAGTACCCGGCAAAGATCGAATAGACCAACTTGGGCTGCTGTATCATCATCATCGGTCCGGGACGAAGTCCATGGATGAGGAAGGCGCCGATCATTACTGCGGTAACCGAGCTCCCCGGAATCCCCAGGGTGAGCAAGGGGACCATGGCCCCGCCGGTGGCCGCATTGTTGGCCGTCTCCGGTGCGGCGATCCCCTCGATAATTCCGGTCCCGAACTTTTCCGGATGCTTGGACCAGCGCACGGCCTCGCTATAACCGAAGAAGGCAGCCGTAGTCGCCCCCACTCCCGGGAGGATACCGATGATCGTTCCGATCAGGGCCGAGCGCAGAAAATTCCATTTCAGGTATTTGATCTCATCCCAGGAGGGCATCCCGATCCGTACTTTTTCCTGTTTCTTGTATCCTTCCCGCCTTCCCTCCTTCAACCCTTTCTCCACTTGCTCGAAAACTTCGCTGATGGCAAAGAGACCGATGACTGCCGGGATGAAAGTGATCCCCATGAGCAGGCCGCTGTACCCGAAAGTGAACCGGTGCGTACCCGAGATGGGAGAAGTCCCGAAGGTGGCCAGGAAGAGACCCATGGCCGCCCCGATGACATTCTTGAGCACCGACTTCCCGCCGATCCCGGAACATACGCTGAGTCCCATGACCGCCAAGGCGAAGTATTCCGCATCCCCGAACTCCAGAGCGATGGTGGAAAGGGGAAGGGAGACAGCCGCCAGGCAAATCGTGCTGAAAATTCCCCCCAGCGTAGAAGCGAAGATGGCTATTCCCAGGGCTTTTCCGGCCTGGCCTCTTTTAGCCATCTCATGCCCATCCAGGATGGTCATAATTGCGGGAGCTTCCCCTGGAATCTTGAAAAGGATGGCCGTAATGGAGCCGGCATAGGTAGACGTACAGTAAAGCGAGATTAGAATCAGGATTCCGGTAATGGGTTCCATGTTGAAAGTGAAGGGAATGATCAGGGCAACGGCCATGGTCCCGCCCAGGCCCGGAAGAATCCCGATCAAGAGCCCGATCACCATCCCCACCATCATGGCCAGGATGTTCACCGGCATAAGAACGTTTTGAAACCCGTACAGAAACAGATCCAGCATGGATTCCAATCCCTTTCTTCTCTATCAATAGAGCAAATTGCTCAAACTCTTGAAAATCCAAACCCCGCGGGGCATGGCGGTGTAAATCAAAAGGCCAAACACCAGATAGGTGGCAATGGTCATACCCAGGGAGAAATACACCATCCTCGACTTTTTCCGGTCCCCCATCAGGTAGGAAAAGAGGATCAAAGCCAGGAAAGTGGACACTAAAAATCCCAGGTAGGGGATACAGAGGACATACAAAAGCATGACCCCCATGGTCTTGAGCAGCGCTGGCCGGTCTAAGGTTTCCTCCGGGGAAGCCTTCTTAATCGATCCTTTTTTCTTCCCTTTTAACAGAAACTGGAAAATGAGAATGGCGGATAGCCCTATCAATACCAGAAGGACCAGCTGGGGCCAGAAAGCATCGCCCATCTGCTGATATCCCTTTACGATGGGGAAATGGGTCGTGAGGTAATAAAAGAAGAGCGAAATCCCAATGATGACCAGGGCCGAGACAATATTACTCATCGGCAATTCCTCCATCCCCGAGGGCACCCAAATGTCTAACCTCGCTGCAGACCTCCGGAAGTTTATGTTAACGAAGAAAAGCGTTTGGTTACTTTCTGATCTGGTAGACTCCCGTGCGTTTCAAGAACTTCGTCACTTCTTCGGCATCTTCCTTGAAGAAGGCCTCAAACTCTTCAGGCCCCATGAACCCTTTTCTTAAATCGAGAAAACTCTCGGCTTCGTATTTTTGATAACCCGGGGATTTATAGGCTGCGGTGAAGACCTCGGCCAGGTAGCGTACAATTTCCGGCGGGGTCCCCTTTTTGACCACGATTCCCCGGTAAATTCCCGGAAAATCCCTAGCGCCCATCTCCCCGATGGTGGGCAAGTTGGGAAATGGACGAATTCGGTCTTTGGAGAAAGAGAGAAGGGGGCGGACCTTTTTGCCCTCGGCCAGGCCGATGACCGTGGCCGGTTCGTCCAGCATTACATCGATATGCCCCCCCAGAATGGAGGCCTGCTGCCTTCCCGCCGAATCGAAAGGAACAATTTTAGGGGTAATACCGACGATACTGGCAAAGCTGTCGGCAATATAGGCCTGGTACCCCTGGGCCGTTCCCACGACCCCCCAGGTCTGCTGGCCCGGGCGGGTCTTGGCGTCAGTGATCACATCCTGGATATTTTTAAAACGGCTTCCGGAAGGAACCACCATCAGCATGACATCGTGCTGAGCACGTATAACCGGGGAAAAGTCGGTGTATTGGTATTTGGTCATTCCTACCAGCCCCCCCGTTAATAGAACTGTAGTAGAACCCGCCCATACCGTATAACCGTCCGCCGGCTGATTTTGGATGTATTCCAGAGCCACAACGCCACCTGCCCCGGGTTTGTTGATAATGGGGAGGGAAACCTTCAAAATCTTTTTGGCTTCTGCTGTGATGGCCCGGGCTAAAAGGTCGCTCCCTCCTCCGGCGCCATATCCCACCACGAATTCAATCGCCCGTTCCGGGTAATTTTTGGGCTTCTCGATGGCCGATAGGAACGGAACATAGATGAAAGACATTGCCATGATGAGGATGAAGACATACAGCTTCCACCGATTCTTTTCCATATTTCTTACCTCCTTTTGTGGATTTATTCTTGCAGAACTCGACGGACTGCCGGCTAAATTTTTTCGAGGGCGGATAGGATATTTATCAATACTGGGTATGTATAAAAAAATGCTACCTGTGTCAAGAAAAATCTTTCGGAAACCAGAGGAGGAAAGGAGGGGAAAGTGAAATTCTTCTTGTCACCCCAAGCCCCGAGCTTTTTTCACCTCGGCCAGGAACTTTTGGGCATTTTCCACGATCACGGAATATTTTTTCTCGGCCACGGCCTTTTTATCCACCAGTTCCCCGCCGGCGGCAATGGCTGCAGCTCCCGCTTTGATAAACTCCCCGGCATTCTGCAGATTTACTCCGCCGGTAGGGACGAGGGGGATATGGGGCAGTGGGCCTTGAATGGCCCGGATGTAGGCAGGGCCTCCAACCTGGGCGATGGGAAAAACTTTGACTAAATCTGCCCCAGCCTCCCAAGCCGTAAGGATCTCCGTGGGGGTCAAGGCGCCGGGGATTACGACAGCACTGTAACGGTTGGACATCCTGATTACATCCAAATTCAGAGTCGGCGTCACTAAAAACCTGGCGCCGTTGAGGAACGCCATCCGCGCGGTTTCCGGGTCGAGGATTGTGCCGGCCCCCAACAAGACTTCCTGGCCAAATTTCTGACTGACTTCTTTGATCACATCCATGGCCCCAGGAACGGTCATGGTCACCTCAATAACCGTAATACCCCCTTCTTTGATGGCCTTGGCTACCTCAAAAGCTTCCGCAGCCGAAGAGACTCGGATAACCGGAACGACCCCTTCTTCTATAATTTTCGCCAGAACTTCTTTCATAAAACCCCCTTGGAATGCGGATTGCGGAATGCCGAATGCGGAATGGAAAAAATTCCGCACTCCGAACTCCGCATTCCGCATTTTTTATCTGGATATTCTCAACCCTGCTCCTTTGATCTGGGCTTCGACTTCATCCAGGGTGGACCAATTGAAGTCGCCTGGCATGGTGTGTTTCAAGGCAGCCAGGGCGTTACCATACTTAACGCCTTTTTCCGCATTCCCTGTGAGATAGCCATAGATGAAGCCGGCGGTAAAGGAGTCTCCAGCCCCGACACGGTCTACGATCTCAACGGTGTAAGTGCGGTCCGAATAAATTTTTCCGTCGGCGTAGGCGATGGCCGTCCAGTTGTTTTTCCACACCGAAAGATCTTCCCGGAGAGTAATGGCGACAGCCTTGATCCCAAAAGCACTGGCCAGGCTTTCCGCAACTTTCTGATAGCTATCCTCCCGGATTCCGAAAACAACCCCGGTGTCCTCTTCCGTAGTGGTAAGGATGTCCACCAGCTTCATCAAAGGCGCCTGGCAACTTTTGGCTTCAGCGGGCGACCAGAGTTTCTTGCGGTAATTGAGGTCATAACTCACCAGGCATCCCGCCTCCTTGGCCGCTTTCATGGCGACCGCCGTGGTTTCGGCAGCGGATGCGCTAAGTGCAGGCGTGATGCCGCTGACATGGAAGAGCTTGGCTTTGGAAAGAATTCTTTTCCAGTCCACCTCGCCGGGCTGGATCAGGCTGATAGCCGAATTTCCCCGGTCGTAAAGTACGGAGCTAGCCCGTGGGGCCGCACCGTATTCCACGAAATAGAGGCCCTGCCGACCTTTATCGCTAAAGGTCACCTGGGAGGTATCTACTCCCAGCTCCCGAGCCCGGTTGCGCACCATCTTTCCCAAGGCATTGTTGGGAAGTTTGGAAATCCAGGCCGCCGGCATTCCCAGCCTGGACAGTCCCACGGCCACGTTCAACTCGCTACCACCGATCTCCACATCCAAAGAATGGGTTTGCTCCAGGCGCCCGAAGTGCGGCGGCGACAGGCGCAGCATGGCTTCGCCGAAAGTGACGACGTCGTACATCATTGCCCACCTCTCTTGGTTTTATTCGTCAGTATGGTATCTTAAAAACTCATATTGATCAAGATGGATTCCCGGTCCAAAAGGGTTCGAGGACTTGAACCCTAGGACCCTTGGCCGCTGGAACCCTTTTCCAGATCCACTCCATCGATCGTCGAGCCACAGCTATAACATTTGTTTCCTTGCACCCGGTATTTGAGGATCTGAAATCCCAAGCGGTCCACCAGGAGCTTACCGCAATGGTAACAGAAAGTATCTTCCCCTATATCCCCTGGAACGTTTCCCGTATAAACATAACGCAATCCACTCTCCAGCCCGATTGTTCGGGCACGTTCAAGAATTCGCATGGAGGTCGGTGAGCGGTCGAGCATCTTATACACGGGGTGAAAGCGGCTGATGTGCCAGGGGGTTTCTTTACCTAAAGAGAAAATGAAACGGGCGATGTTCTGCAGTTCTTCTTCCGTGTCGTTGAGACCGGGAATAATAAGGGTGGTGATCTCTACCCAGACCCCCAAAGTTTTCATCACCTTCAGGGAATGGAGAACCCCTTGGAGTTTGGCGCCGCAACGCTTCTGATAGAACTCTTCCTGGAAAGATTTCAAATCTACATTGGCTCCATGGAGGTGGGGGTGAATCGTCCGTAAAGCCTCTTCGGTCATGTAACCGTTGGTTACAAAAATGTTCTTCAAGCCCTCCCGAGTGGCGAGCTGGGCAATGTCATAAGCATATTCGAAATAAATAGTCGGCTCGGTGTAGGTATAAGCAATGGTCCGGCAGCCCGTTTTTTTCGCCAAAGCCACAATTTCTTCCGGGCTTATTTTTTCCCCCATAATTCGCTTCTGGTCCCTGGGCATCTGGGAAATTTCATAGTTCTGGCAGAAGTCGCAACGAAAGTTACAACCCACGGTGGCGATGGAGAAAGATCTTGTCCCGGGGGCAAAGTGAAACATGGGTTTCTTTTCGATCGGGTCCACATTGCGGGAGATCAGCTGGCAATAAACTAAGGTGTAAAGGGTTCCCCCTCGATTCTCCCGCACGCCACAAATTCCGCGGTGGCCATCTGCGATTTGGCAATAGTGGTTACAGAGGTGGCAATGGACTTTCTGCTCGGGCATTTTCTGGTAAAGCATGGCTTCTTTCATGAGCAAACCTTTCAAGAAACCTCGGGTTCCAAGACTTTTTTCTTTCCAAAAATCTTGACCAGCCAGATGGATAGCTCATAAAGGATTTGAATGGGGGCCATCATCAGAAGCATGCTATAGGCATCCGGCGTAGGAGTCAGGATCGCTGAAAGAATGGAGTTAATTAACAAGGCGTACTTTCGATTTTTAGCCAGCACCTGATAGTTAATCAGTCCCACCTTCCCAAGGATGAGCATAATCAGGGGGAGCTCGAAGACCAATCCAAAGGCTAAGATCAAGCCAATAGCAAACGTCATGTACTTAGACAGCCCGATCATGGGTTGGAGATTTTCGCTGCCATAGGTTACCAGGAAATTAATCCCTACGGGCAAGACAAAAAAATAGCAAAAAAATGCCCCGGAAAAAAAGAGGGTCGTGGCGGACAGTACGATGGCCAAAGAATAAGTTCGGGAATTGAAAGAAAAGAGGGGGGAGAAGGCTCCCCATAGGCCTTGGAAAATGAAGGGGGCTGCCAGAAAAATACCCATAAAAAAGGCCAGGCGGAGGGAAGTAAGAAAAGCCTCTGGAAGGGCGTACATAATCAACGGCAGGCCCAGGGGTTTCTGCAGCAAGAACAGGGCTTCCTTCCAGAAAAAATAGGAAACGACCGAAAGGCCGAGGATGATGAGGAATATGCGAATTAAAGCACCCCGGAGACCTTCGAGCTTGTCGAAGACCTTGTTCCTGTCCATCTCCCGAATTTTATCCCCCCAGCCCATAGAGGAAAATTATACGCCCAAAAAGTATTATTTTAAAGAAAAAGTTGTTCACGAAACACTGGCGGGAAAGGCGAGGAAAGCGAGAAAGGTGAGACAAGTAAAAAATATGAAGAAAACTGTGCGCTCTGCGTCTTAATATTATCCCAGGATGGCACCTTTGGGGATGACCACGATGCCCGATTCAGTGACTGTGAATTTCTTGGCATCCTCTTGCAGATTGAACCCAATCGGGTATCCCTCCGGGATCCGGACGCCTTTATCTACAATCGCCCGATTCACCCGGGCGTATCTACCTACATCGACCCCCTCCATCAAGATGGAATCGCGAACCTCGGAATGGCTGTGGACGCGTACCTTGGGGGCTAAAATAGAGCGAATTACTTTTCCCCCGCTGATGATGCAATCGCCCGAGATGAGAGAATCGTAAACTCCTCCGATTCGGCCTCCTTCATACTCTTCGAAGAATACCGTTTTCGCCGGGGGGATGGGTGGGTGGTAAGTACGAATCGGCCATTCCTGGTCGTAAAGGTTGAATATAGGGTCGATGGCCACCAGGTCCATGCTGGCTTCATAATAGGCATCCAGCGTTCCGATGTCCCTCCAGTATTTGGCAATTTTTTTGTTTTCATCCCGGAAGCTGTAGGCGTAGACCCGGTCTTGAGGGACCATCGCCGGGATGACATTTTTTCCAAAATCATGCTGCGAGTCAGGATTCTTGGCGTCTTCAATGACCCGGCGTACGAGAATTTCTGTATTAAAAACATAAACCCCCATGTTGGCAAGAATCAGGTCGGGATAACCCGGAATGGTTTTGGGGATTTCTGGCTTTTCCTCAAATCCTACAATGCGAAACTCTTCATCTACTTGGAGAATGCCAAAATGGCGAGAAAGATTTTTATCCATTTCGATGACGCCCGCGGTAAGGTCGGCCCGGTGCTCCCGGTGGTAAGCAATCATCTCCATGTAATTCATCTTGTAGATGTGGTCGCCGGAAAGGATGAGAACCAGATCAGGACGGTCCAGCTGCAACACGTAGATGTTCTGGTAGATGGCATCGGCCGTTCCCAGATACCAATCCTCCCCGACACGCTGCTGGGGTGGAATGAGGTTGATGTATTCATCCAGTTCGGGGTTGAAGATATTCCAGCCCTGCATAATGTGCCGGTTTAGGGATAGGGATTTATACTGGGTGAGGAGGTTCACCCGCCGGATGCCGGAATTTAGGCAGTTGCTCAAGGTAAAGTCGATGATGCGGTATGTTCCTCCGAAGGGAACAGCGGGTTTGGCCCGATCCTGGGTAAGCGGGTAGAGCCGTTCACCTTTTCCTCCGGCCAGGATCATGCCCACAATTCTTTCAAACAAAGCAAGTCTCCTTGGCGATCAAGATTTCGCTTGCTTCTTCCGCTTGTTCAGAACTTCCCGGATTTTTTGTTTAAGCTCGGTGAGATCAGAAGATTTAATCACGTAGGCTTCCGCTCCCCAGGTCATGAAATTATCCCGGTACTGGGGATAGGCGGTGTTCAAGATGACCGGGACCTGGCGGTCTTTGCCCATCATGGCGGTCAGAGTTTCGATGCCGTCCATGACCGGCATGCGGATGTCCATGACCACCACTTGGGGCTTTTCTTTTTCGAATTTGGCCAGCGCCTCTTTTCCGTCTTTGGCCAGAACCACTTTATACCCTTCCTCGCTCAGTTCATCCTGATAAAGACGAAGAAGGCTGAGGTCATCATCCACACAAAGGACTTTTTCCATGGCTTGCTCCTTTCGAAAAAGAGGAAAGAGTCAGGGAGCTTTCAATGAAAAATTAAAGTGCCTAAAGTTTTCTGAAGAGAAATTCCAATAATAATTCTACCACAATTCTGGGTGTTGTGCACAGGCCCAAAAGTCAAATCCCTTCTTTCCGCAAATGAACCGTTCTTTGGGGAAAAGGGATCTCTATGCCTTCTTTTCTGAATCTCTCAAAAATGCGATGGCGAAGCTCATGCTGGACGTAATACTGATCCACGAACTCCCGCACCTGGCAGATGAGCGTAAAATTCAGGGCAGACTCCCCAAAGCCGGGGATGAATCGCACAATGGGGGCGGGTTCGGCCAGAAGACCTTCAATTTCTGAGGCTGCCCGGGTGGCTTCTTCCATCAGGATCTCCTCCACCCTTCTGGAATTGCTGCTGTAGCTGACGGCAATGTTCAGCATCAAGGACATGCGCCGTTCCGGGAGGAAATAGTTGGTAATAATACTTTCGGAGACCTTGGAATTAGGGATGACAACGATATTATTGGGGAGGGTCCGGATGCGTGTGGATCGCCAACCCACTTCCTGCACATACCCTTCCGGTCCTCCTTCTAATTTTATGTAGTCCCCCACCTGAATGGGCCGATCCGCCAGGATGTAGAGCCCGGCAAAGAAGTTGGCTAATGTATCCTTGAAGGCTAAAGCCACGGCCAATCCTCCAATTCCCAGGGTAGTCAGCAGGGGGCTAATGGAGATGCTCAGGCTGTCCAGGGTAATCAGGAGCCCGATGAGGATAATTAAGGCCTTGCCCAAAAGGTTTAGGATGCCCAGAGAAGGTTTAATCGGTTCATAGCGCTGCCCGTATTCTAAGAGAAGCCCATGGTAGATCTTGACGCTGGCGTAAATCAGTACCAATGCCGTGGCCAGGGAGATCCCTACCGTAGCGAACCGCTCTACCTTGAGGGTTAGTTCCGTGGCCCCCAGAGCCACCCGCCCGCCAATGAGCAGGAGTAAGATCAGAAGGGGTCCGTGAAGAGCTTCCACCTGCAATTTATCTACGCGGGCCTCTGTCTTTTCAGCCCATCGCCGAACATAGGTTTGAAATAACCGCGAAAGCAATAGACTCAAGGCGACCCAGACGACTACAAAGACGATTACGGCCAACCAAGTTGGAACCGGGATGGAGTATCCAAAAAATTGAGTCAAAGGAACCCTCCTTTTTAAGTTTGGCAGTACCCGGCTAGGTCTTAACCCCAGCGTTGATAAGGGCAAGGGCCCAACGTTTCCTATTAACCGTACAAACCTGGGAAAACGGTTAATCTTTTTCCCCGCCAGGTTTCAGTACGCTCACCAACCAGCCCGTTAAAAATCCAACCAGATAACTTACTAAAATGGTTAAAACGGCGGAAGTGGAAATTTCCCAGAAAAGCAACTTGACAGCCACAGGCTGGGTATTCTGGACGGCAAAAATTACCAGAAAAATAAGAAGAATGATCAATCCTATGACTTTGGGACTCATTTTTAAATCTCCTTTCAGCTCTTTTTTTCTTCTACTCCCTTTTTAGGAGGTTTCAGGGATTGCTCAAAGAGATTCTTTAAATCTTTGGTTTTTTCCCTGGCGTTCTGGCTTAAATTCTCCGCCTCTTTCTTGATTTCTTCCAGAGCAGGCAAGAAGAAGCCAAATTTGGCCTTCCATTCCTCATCAAGAGTTGGCTGGATTGCCGAAAAAGTTTCTTTCAATCCCTCTAAGGCTTTGCCCGCCAGTCCAAAGTTTTTCTCAGAAAAATGAACGATGACCTGGGAGAGAGCTTCGGACATATCCCAAAGCGTTTCGCGGGCCTTGGCCCGGGCTAATTCCTTTTCCAAATTGCCGATTTTAGACTGCATCTCATTCCTGGCCATTGACCATTCTTTCTCAACATTCTTTAGTTTCATATACCCTAAGCCATAACCGATCCCGAAAGCCAAGACGATAAGAATGATAATAATGAGAAAGGTCTTGAAGTTTTGCATTTTTTCCTCCTTCCT
>JAURYC010000228.1 GCA_030654105.1 Deltaproteobacteria bacterium | reverse complement strand
TCTTAGGATTGAATATTAAATTATTTTATCACGGAGAAGATAGGAAGGTCTATAATCAACAAACCATTTTGAAAAGGGTTTAAAAAGATTTAGATGCCCTGGTTTAAATTCTCGTCCCCCAGGGCCAACTTTCTTATTTTTTAATCAGATTATAAGTCGATCACTTGGCCATCCTCCGCCCATTCCATTTCCAGCCCGTTGAGTTTTTGTAAAACGTCCTCGCTCATATGAGTCAGAATGAGTCTCTTACATTCCAGCTGACCCCGCTTGTTCATCAGAGTTTGATAGTCGAGGTGATATTTAACCCTTTTTTCAAAAAAATAGGCTTCGCTGATAAAAAGATCAGCACCGCGGGCCACTTCCGTCAGGGTTTCTACCCACTCGGTATCGCCCGAGTACCCGATTATTTTTCCATCACACTCAACCCGTAAGGCATAGGAAGGAGCCCCACTCGGGTGATTGACCGGATAGGGAATAACGTTGATCCAACCAATGAGATGGGTGTTCCCGTCTTGAAGTTCGACAAACTCAATGGCGAACTTTTGCTGAACCCGGGAGGAACCCGGAAAAAGAACTTCCATCGCTTCGTTGACCCGCGTTCTTACTCCAGGAGGTCCGGCAACGACCAACGGGCGTGTTCGGCGGGTGAACTGGGCGTTGAGAATAAAAAAAGGAAGTCCCCCGAAATGATCTCCGTGTAGGTGCGAAAGGAGAATAATGTCAACCAAGGAAGGGTCAACGCCAAATCGCTTCATGGCCACAAGGGAGGAAGTACCGCAATCGATGAGCAGCTGCCCTGTGGCTGCAGTTACCTGGATGCAGGTTTGGAATCGTCCACCACTTCCCAAAGCATCTCCGGATCCTAAAAATTTAATTGCAACGCCGCTCATGCGGAACTCCTGTAGATTTCATTTTGCCCTGAGCAACAAAAAACTCCATTTCCTTCAAATTAAGCCCCCTCACCCTTCCCCTCTCCCCGCAAATGGGGGAGAGGGCTGGGGGGAGGGGGAGGGGTAAAAAAGTGGCTACGATAGACTGGCTTTTCAACTTTAACAGGATTTTTCAACCTCCCGATTCCTTCAACCTCACATTCCACCACATCCCTCTCCTTTAAGTATTGCTGGGTGCTAAAAGATGTTCCGGTCGGTGTCCCGGTAGCGATGATGTCGCCGGGTTCAAGAGTGACAAAGCTTGATATACGGGAAATGATCTCCGGGATCTTGAAGATCATCTCTTCACTTTGGCTATCCTGCCGGAGTTGGCCATTGACCCACAGGCGGAGTCTGAGCCCATGCGGATCCTTGATTTCATCTTTTCGGGCCAGCTGCAACGATCTGCCCCCCAGAGCTAAGAACCCTTTCATATCCACGGTGGGAAAGGGCTTTTCGCACCGGTTGGTCTTCTGCAATAAGCGGCCCAACCCCGCGTTAAAGTCGATTATTTTACCATCCCCTACGATTCCCAAACGAGCTTCGCGCCCTTGCCGAAATGTTGCCAACTTCAATTTTTCCTCCCTTCACAAGTTTTTCCAGAAAGGCTTTTGGGCTTCTTTTACTTTTCTGATGACGGGATCGATCATCTGGGAATCCACCATTCCTCGGATCTTCTCGTCCCTTCCTTCAGCAAGAATCTCTCCCTGCATAGTCTTTAAAACTTCCTTAATCGAATCCCTCAATCCGTTCAAATGGTATCCCCCTTCCAGGACAAAGACCACTTTCCCGTTACAGGTCTTTCGGGCAAATTCTAACACAATTTTAGCCAGGTTGGCGAACCCCGCGGGAGTCACCTGCATGCCCCCCAACGGGTCCTGGTAATAAATGTCAAAGCCTGCAGAGACAAACACAATTTCTGGTTTATATTCCAGAGCAATGGGTTCCAGAATCTCTTCGAAAACCTTCATATATTCAGCATCTCCCGGTCCGGCCTGGAGGGGGACGTTAACCGTAAACCCTTTTCCGGCCCCGCTCCCCATTTCGTTTATATATCCCGTTCCAGGATAATAGGGAAACTGATGGCTGGAGAAATACAGTACGTCCGCTCGCTCATAAAAAGAATGCTGAGTGCCATTTCCGTGATGCAAGTCCCAGTCGATAATCAGGGCTCTTTTTACGTTATGGGTTTTGATGGCATATCCAGCGGCAATGGCTACGTTGTTAAAAAGGCAAAACCCCATGGCCCGGTTGGATTCGGCATGATGCCCTGGAGGCCGAATCAAGGCAAAAGCATTGTCCAGCTCCCCCTTGATAACCTTTTCCGCCGCTACCAGCGTCCCTCCAGCAGCTAATTTTGCGGTGACATAGGATTGGGAGCAAGCATACGTATCGGGGTCGAGCATGGTAAAGTCGCGACCCGCAGTAGAGGCCACCAGCTGAATATACCTGCGGACGTGAATGAGCTCCAGCTCTTCGTCCGTGGCCATCCGGGGTTGAATTTCTACCAACTTTCCTTGCAGGTCAGGTTCTTGCATCATTTTGTAAACCACTTGCAGCCGCTCCTGGGATTCAGGGTGGTAAGAATTCGCTACATGATCCATGTATCGGTTGTCTTGCACGATTCCTGTTCTCGCCATCGGCTCACGCTCCTTTTTGACGGCTCAGCAAAAATTCTTCATATGGCCAAAGCTTTTCCTGTAAGCCGTTGATAAACTTCTATGTACTTTTCCGAAGTCTTCCGCACGACATCCTCCGGAAGGTTCGGTGCCGGGGGCTTCTTGTCCCAACGGATGGACAGCAAATAATCCCGGACAAATTGCTTGTCGAAACTTTTCTGCGGCCCTCCGGGAGTATATCCCTCCAGCGGCCAGAAACGGGAGGAATCCGGAGTTAAGGCTTCGTCGATAAGCAGAACCTTCCCGTCTTCATCCAGCCCGAACTCAAACTTGGTATCGGCAATAAGGATCCCCCGCTTCTCGGCCAGAGCGGTAGCCTGTTGGTACACTCGAATGCTCACCGAACGGATTTCTTCTGCCAACTCCTTCCCCAATATCTTTACCGTAGCCGAAAAATCGATGTTCTCATCATGATTTCCCACTTCCGCCTTTGTCGATGGGGTAAACAAGGGGATTTCCAGCTTCGCGGATTCTTTCAACCCCGGCGGTAGCGCAATGCCGCTGATCGAACCCTTTTCCTGGTAGTCATTCCAACTAGACCCTGAAAGGTATCCCCGGACGATGCACTCTACCGGCAGCGGCTTTGCTTTCTTCACGACCATGGCCCGTCCGGCTAACAACTTTGCAATGGGCTGAGGAAGGCCTGGAAATTTTTCCAATTGGGTAGTCACCATGTGGTGGGCTACAATGGTCTCCAGGGTCTGGAACCAGTGAGCGGAAATCTGGTTGAGCACCCGGCCTTTATGGGGAATTCCATTGGATAGCACCACGTCGAAGGCGGATATTCGGTCTGTGGCCACGATCATCAAATGTTTCCCTAAGTCATAGATGTCTCTTACTTTACCGCGATGAGCCAACGGGATCTCTTGAATCTCCGTAGTCAACAAAATTCCGGTTGTCATTTTCTTCTCCTCCCTATACTTTCGTATTTCGTTTTTAAAGCATTTCCGGGGTTGCTGTCAAGGATTTCTTCCACTTGCTACCCTCAGTTTTTAGAACATCTAAGGAATGCCGCCTCATTTTGCCAAACCAGGCGCTCTCTCCGCCCGGACCGGAGAAACCCCTGGCAGGAAAACTCAACCTTTAAAAATGGAGGTGGGCAAGTTCCTCCCAAGGGCTTTTCGATTTTGCCCTTGACACTACCCCTAAAAGTTTCTATTCTTGAATAAAAAGGTCTACCGCAATGTTTGGCATCGGTCTCCCAGAATTAATCATCATTCTCATCGTGGCCCTGATTGTTTTCGGCCCCAAGAAACTTCCTGATTTGGCCAAGTCTTTGGGAAAAGGGATGGCCGAATTCAGAAAAGCCACGGATGATTTAAAGTCAAGTATTGATAATGATATTCAGGAAATTAAGGATATTAAGATAGATCTTGACCAAGAGGAAACATCCAACCCGTACCAATCAGAAGCCCCTTCTCCAACTGAAACCGGGGTCGATGCTGATGTGTCCCCCCCCGAATTGAAAGAATCTTCAACTGAACCCATTGCGGCCCATGATCCTTTCCTGGATAATTTGGAGAGAGGGAAAATAGAGATCGCCGAACCTCCGGCAGGCGTGCCTTCCGAGCAGACCATCGCCCAAACCACTCCCCCGCCAAAGGAAGAAAACCAACCTGTCATCACCAAAGAATCCGTCTGAAATGTCTGATAAGAAACTCCCCCTTACCGCGCACCTGGAGGAACTGCGCAAGAGGTTGATTTATTCCTTCCTGGCCATCGGCGTAGCTTTTGCGCTTTGTTACGCTTTTATTAAACCGATCGTAGAAATCTTAATGCGCCCCCTCGTCCAGATTTTGCCCCAGGGCAGCACGTTAGTTTTTACCGCCGTTCCCGATGCTTTTTTCACTTATTTGAAAGCAGCGTTCTTGGCCGGGATCTTTTTTTCTTCCCCTTTTATTCTTTACCAGATCTGGGCTTTCGTCTCCCCCGGACTTTACCAGCGGGAAAAAAAATACATTTTCCCTTATTTGATCGTTTCTTCAGTCTTCTTCGTTGGCGGTGCCTTTTTCTGTTACTATATTGTCTTTCCGGTGGTCTTTCGTTTTTTCCTAAGCTTCGCCTCCGAAACGATCCGCCCGCTCCCAGCCATCAAGGATTACCTCGCTTTTACCATCAAACTTCTCCTGGCCTTCGGCCTGTTGTTCCAGTGGCCAGCATTGATTCTTTTTTTAGCACGCATGGGGGTCGTTTCATCCTCGATCCTTTCCCGAAACCGAAAATATGCTGTCCTGGTCATTTTCGTTGCTGCAGCTGTTCTAACGCCCCCTGATTTGGTTTCCCAGCTCCTTTTGGCTGGGCCGCTGCTGGCCATGTATGAGGGGTCCATCTGGATAGCTAAATTCTTTGGCAAAAAGGAAGAAAAAGCGGAAAAAGAGGAGGAAAAATAAAATAATTTTTAACTGCTGGCCGAACCTTCGCTCCGGGCCTTTTTTGCTCCCGCGCAAATTTGGTTAAACTCATCTAATATTTCCCGCTGGCGCTGGTTTAACTTACTGGGGATTTCTACCTGTAACTTCACCTTTTGGTCCCCTCGGCCGATCCCTTGGAGAATGGGCATCCCGTATCCCTTCAGGGTAAAACTTTTTCCCGCCGGAGTTCCCGGCGGAATCTTCAGTTTGGCTTTTCCTCTTAGAGTCGGAACCTCGATCTCCGCTCCCCTCACAGCTTGAATCAGGGTGATGGGAATCTGGCATAGGATATCATTCCCTGATCGGCTAAAGATAGAATGCTTCCTTACGGAAACCATAACGTAGAGGTCTCCCGGTAATCCACCGTTTCTGCCCATTTCTCCTTCTCCCCGGAGACGCAGACGAGTACCGTTGTCTACCCCGGGGGGAATACGGATGCGGGTGCTTCGGGTCAACTTGATGTGGCCCGTTCCCCGACATTGGGAACACGGTCGAACAATAACTTTTCCTTCCCCTCCGCAACGTTGGCAAGTTGTCTCTGTTATAAAAAAGCCACGCTGGGCCCGGAGCGAACCTAACCCCCGGCATGCAGGACAGGTCATGGGCAGGGTTCCGGGAGCGCAACGACTTCCCCGGCATAGCGGGCAAACCGACAACCGAGGAACTTTGATTTCCGTTTCCATGCCAAAGGCCGCTTCTTCTAAAGAGACCTCTACGTTGTATCGGAAATCCACTCCTTTGGTTCTTGTAAACCTTTGCCTTCGACTTCCGAAAAATTCTTCAAAAATTTCGCCCCACAAATCATCAAAAAAATTTCCAGGGGGAGAAAAATCTTCCGGTTCTCGGAACCCCGCAAAACTTCCCCGGCCCACGGAGGCACCGTAGCGGTCATACGCCACCCGTTTCTTCGCATCCTGCAAAACCTCGTAGGCTTCCGTAATGTGTCGAAACTGCTCTGCGGCGGAAGGGTTTCCAGGGTTCTTGTCGGGATGAAACTGGTGGGCAAGACGACGGTAGGCTTTCTTGATCTCCTCCGGCGTAGCCGACTGATTAAGACCGAGGAGGTCATAATAATCTCGGGAAAACATTAAGTTCCTTTTATCTTTTGATCGGTCTTGGCTTTCGAGACGATGACCTTGGCCGGTCGAAGGAGGCGGTCATGGAAGAGATACCCTCTTTCAACTTCCGCAATCACCCGATTGGGTTCTTGCTCGCTTTCTTCCTGCGCAATGGCTTCGTGTTGCTCAGGGTTAAAAATCTCTCCTGCAGCCTGGATAGGTTTCACCCCGAATTTTTCCAGGATGTTTAAAAATTGTTTGTGGGTAATTTCCACCCCTTCCAAGAGAGAATCGTTTTCTGGCGCGTTTTTTCCATGGTCGATTGCCCGGGCTAAATTATCCAGCGCGGGCAGCATTGCCTTAAGGAGGTTCTCGCTCCCAAATTTCATCAAGTCAGCTTTTTCCCTTTGCACCCGCTTCTTAAAATTCTCAAACTCCGCCCGCAAACGCAACCATTTATCGAAATTTTCTGCCGCTTCCTTGGTTTTTTCTTCCAGTAGAGCCTGGGTTTTTTCCTCGGGAGTCTGTTCGGGCTTTTCCGCTGTAGGCTCCTTTATTTTTTCAGTTGCCCCAACAGACTTTTCTCCGCCGGCCTCTTCACTCCTTTCTTCCGCAAGAGTTACTTCCAGATTCTTTTTTTCATCATTGTTTTTATTTTTTTTATTTTTCTCGCTCAAAATAGCTTCTCCTTTTAGGTCTTACTCTTCCTCCCGGGCCTTATCCACTTTCAGAGGTTACTACTCGTCCATGTTTTCCAGGATTTTCCCCAGGATTCTGGCCGTATAATCCACAATGGGAATGATGCTGGAGTAATCCATCCGTGTTGGCCCGATAACTCCCAAAGTTCCCAGGGTAAAATTTTCTTTAGAATAAGACGCTGCCACGATGCTGCACTCCCTCATTTCGTTGAATTCGTTTTCCGCGCCAATAAAAATTTGAATCCCCTGCGTGGCCAGAGCCTTGTCCAAGAGTTTGACAATCTTGGTTTTCTCCTCGAACGCCAAAAGAAGGAGCCGCATTTTCTCCACGTCGGCAAATTCTGGAGATTGAATGATGTTGGTTTTGCCTTCAATGTAAAGGTCGCCTTCCGCTTCGTCTTCCAGCGCTTTCTGGCTGAGTTGGAGGGCACGATACATGAGTTTATCAAAGAGGACTTTCTCCTTCTTCATCTCCTCCACAATTTTGCGTTTGGCCTCAACCAGGCTCAATCCGTCCATGATCTCGTTTAGGTACTTGCTGAATTTTTCCAGCTCATCCTGATTTAATGGCTCATCGGACTCGATCAGTTTATTTTGAACTTCGCCTGATTTGGATACGATGATCACCAGTATTTTTTTCTCTCTAAGCTTGATAAATTCTATATGTTTGAATACATTACTCCCAAAACGCGGGGCCAAAACGACCCCCGTCTGTTTGGATAGCAGAGAAAGTAAAGACGAGGCGTGCTTCATCATCTCATTTATGTCCGTCTTCTCATTTTGCAGGCTCAGAATAATACGATCTTGGTCAATTTTGTTGAGTCGGCGCACTTCCAATATGCTGTCCACGTAGAAACGAAAGGCCCGATCCGTAGGCACCCGCCCGGCTGAAGTGTGCGGCTGCCGCAAAAAGCCCATCTCCTCTAAATCCGCCATAACATTGCGGATTGTTGCTGGACTGAGCTCCATCTTATATTTTTTAGACACAGTTCGTGATCCCACCGGTTCTGCAGTTTGGATATAATCCATAATAATTGCCTGCAATACTTTACGGTCTCGAGAAGTTAAGGTCTCACTCATCGGATTACCTCTTAGCACTCTAAGCCCAAGAGTGCTAATTAAACATAGCAACAATTCTCCTTCTTGTCAAGAATGGCAATTCCCTCGGTCCCCTTCACCTTTTAATAAATTGATGAATTCACAGTGAAAGAGGAAGCCCGGGCGGGAGGGGGATGGAAGCGCAAGGAATTTTCCAAGTGCAGGGTAACGGGTCAGTAATAAAGATTGCCAGAATTTTTATTTATGGTAAAAATGAATTATCGAAACCCAGGCAAGGAGGAAAGGTTCATGTTGGCAAAGCTGTTTTCCTTACAGGGCAAAGTTGCTTTGATCACCGGTGCGAGCCGCGGGATAGGTCGGTCCATTGCTCTGGCCTTTGCGGAAGCTGGGGCCAAATCGGTAGTTTCCAGTCGCAATAAGCGGCCGCCGGAACTGGAGAAGGTGGCGGAACAGGTTCGCGGGATGGGCGGTGAGGCTATAGCTATTCCGGCCCACGTGGGGAAGAAAGAAGAGGTGCAAAAGCTCGTTCAAGGAACACTTCAAGCATTCGGCCGGATCGATGTTTTAGTCAACAATGCCGGAGCTAACCCCGTCTTGAGCTCGATGGTGGATTTGGAAGAAGAGGCTTTTGATAAAGTTTTGGAAGTGAACTTGAAGGGTGCCTTCTTGATGAGTAAAGTCGTAGCCAAGGAGATGATCAAGCAGGGTGGAGGCAGGATCATCAATATCAGTTCTATCAGCGGGCTCCGCGCGCGGGCGGATCAAACCGGAGCCTACTGCATCAGCAAGGCGGCCCTAAACATGATGACCCAGGTGATGGCGCGGGAACTGGCCCCGCATAACATTTTAGTAAACGCCATCGCCCCCGGCTCCATTAAAACGGAATTCAGCCGGGTGAACTGGACGGACCCAGATCGCAGGGCACAGCGCATCAGAGAAATTGAACTCAAACGATTTGGTGAACCTGAAGAGGTCGTGGGTCTTGCCCTTTTTCTGGCGGCGGAAGCCAGTTCATTCGTAACGGGTGAAATCATCCGCGTGGACGGGGGGCAAACAATATAAAGAAGGGGTAAGGCACAAGTCGTAAGGCTAAGGGAAAAGGAATAAGGAACGAAATTGAGGACAGATAGCCTATTTTTGACTTAACCCTCAACACTCGCCACTTAAAAGGAAAGGAGACCGACTTATGGTGATGCCAACTTATGAAATTTATGCTCTTAAATATGCCGGGCCTTTCACCCGACCGGCGTCCATGGTCAACTGGTTCCAGGACATAGATAAGAACGCCCAGATTAATTATTATATTTTTGCTATCCGGGGAGGCGGTGAAACAATTGTCGTCGACTGCGGCTGTGCTCCCCAATTAGCCAAGGAGCGCAATCTGGCCGGCTACATCAATCCGGTAGATGTCCTGAAAAGGATTGACATCGACGCCGCAAAGGTAAAACACGTAGTGGCGACCCATATCCATTTTGACCACATTAGTGGAGTTGAGTTGTTTCCGCGCGCAACGATTTTCCTCCAGGAAAAAGAGTTCAATTTCTGGATGACCAACCCAACCGCCAAACGTGCTCCTTTTCTGCAGGTTACGGACCCGGTAGCCAATCGTTACCTGGCCAAGTTAAAAGGAAAAAAGAGGCTTCAACTCATCCGGGGTGATAAAAAAATCTTGCCGGGAATCGAGTTGCTTCTTTGCCCGGGTCACACCATCGGTCTGCAAACAGTGGTCGTGAACACCACAAAAGGAAAGGCCATCGTGGGTTCCGATTCCGCCCATACTTTCTCCAGTTATCGCACCGACATTCCCAGTGCGATCATCACCGATATGATCGCCTGGATGAAAAGTTACGATAAGATTCGGGCCAAGGCCTCATCCATCGATTTGATCTTCCCGGGCCATGACCTCGCTCTGATAGATGCCTATCCCAAAGTTGCCGAAGGTGTTTCCCGGCTGGTATAAAATAAAATTTTAGGACGCAGATTTTCGCAGATCAACGCAGAAAAATACTGTTTCAATATAAAAGCCAAAACTTTTTTTATTCTTTGGCGTTACGCCTTTAAATTTTTATTTCAACCCTGTGGATCTGCGTTTATCTGCGTCCAAAATATTTTTAAATATATTAATAGGAGGATAACATGAAGGTACTGGGAATCTTGGGGAGTCCAAGAATTGGAGGAAATAGCGATATCCTTCTGGACCAGGCTCTGGCCGGGGCAAAAGACGCCGGGGCAGAAGTAGAAAAGATTATCCTTTGTCAGAAAAAAATTTCCGGTTGTTTTGATTGTGGAAAATGCAATGAAACTGGAATCTGCGCTGTCCAGGATGATATGCCGGAGATCCACCAGAAGATTCTGGAAGCCAATGCCGTTATCCACAGCGTGCCCACTTACTTCTGGTCCATGACTGCTCAGATGAAGGCTTACCTGGACCGCTGGTGCGCCTTTTTTGATGCGGAGTGGCGCTGGCATAAGCAATATTACCCCAAGATGAAAGGGAAAAAGATTGGCCTCATCACGGTCTGCGGAGATCCCAATGTCTCCACCGCGGATCCCATTGTCCATAGCTTTAAGACCACCTGCGATTTCACCAAGCTAAAATGGATGGGAACGGTAATGGCGTCGGCATCGGCCAAAGGAGAGATCGCCAAGAACGAATCAGCCAAAAAAGAGGCGTTCGCTTTAGGGCAAAAAGTGGCCACCCTTTAAAAAATTCAGAGGGTTCCTTTGAAATGGTAATGAGAAAATCTTTCCCCTTCCCGCTGATGCCTCTTCTTTTGCTTGTGGGCATCTTTTACCTGACGTTTGTCGCCCGGGTTGTTTTAGCACCGCTCCTCCCCGTGATTGAAAAAGATTTGGGCCTGGGTCATGGAGAAGCTGGGACTTTATTCCTTTTCGTCGCCTTCGGTTATGGTGCTGGGCTTTTGGGATCAGGATTCATTTCCTCGCTGCTGAACCACCGGCGCACGATCACCTTATCGAGCATCCTGGTGGGAGGGGCAATTGTGGCTATATCCCGGTCATTCTCAATAAACCAAATGCATGCCGGGCTTGTGCTTGCTGGCCTTTCAGCAGGGTTTTATCTTCCCTCAGGGATTGCTACGCTGACGGAACTGGTCAGCAAGGAACATTGGGGAAAAGCCATGGCCATTCATGAACTGGCCCCCAATCTGGGTTTTATTACGGCGCCTTTATTGTCTGAAGCTTTGCTAAATTTTTTTTCCTGGCGTGGGGCATTAGCGGTGCTGGGTGTCTGGTCGATTCTCATGGGGATTCTTTTTTGGCTTTTTGGCCAGGGAGGAAGGGAAAAAGGGGAACCGCCGCGTCTCCAGTCGATCTATACAATTATGATCAGCCCTTCCTTCTGGATGATGGCGACCATGTTCACTGTTTCCATCGGGTCGAGTATCGGCGTTTATACCATGATGCCCCTTTTTCTTGTAAACGAAATGGGAATGGACCGAGGTTGGGCCAACACGCTTATCGGGCTCTCCCGCATGTTTGGGATCGTCGTCTTATTCCTTTCTGGTTCGATCATAGATCGGTTCGGGCCAAAACGGACCGTGACTTTATTTTTGATAACCACGGGTGTTTTTACCTTTCTCCTCGGATTGATCCCCAGTCCCATAACCACACCTATTTTGCTTTTCCTCCAAGCTGCTTCAGCAGCATGTTTGTTTCCAGTAGGTTTTACAATCCTCGCCCTAATCTTTCCCTCCCATTTGCGGAGCGCAGCTGTATCATTGGTCATTTTCGTCGGATTTCTTTTGGGAGGCGGCGTCGTTCCGTCGAGTATCGGTCATTGGGCTGAAGCATATTCTTTCTCCTCCGCCCTTACCATTTTAGGCCTTCTTTTTATTGTCTTGTTACCTCTATTCCTTCGCGTTGGCGCTCGCCTGGAAATGTCGGATAAAAAATAGTCATTAAGTCAATAAGTCATTGAGTCATTGGCTTTACACCTTGCCCCTTGCGCCTTGCGACTTGCGCCTATTTTTTCGGTGGCCAGGTGGGGCGGGGAGACATGAAACGTTCTCTCAGCCCTTCCGGGTTGAACTCCTTGGATTTGCAAAAGTTGATCACCCGCCGCTCCCAGTCCTCCATAAGCTGGGCAGCTTTGGGTACATCTCTGGCGATCTCCAACGGGATGGAGATCACTCCGTGCTTATCGCCCAGGATGAGGTCCCCTGATTTCACAACCAGTCCCCCCACTTTGACCGGAATTCCCACCTCCACCAAATGAACGTAAGCGTGGGAAACGGATATACAACTGGAGAAGAATTGGAACCCCGTTTCCCTTACCTCATCCAAGTCTCGGACAGATCCGTCGGTCACCGTGCCCACGCACCCCAAGGCCTTGTGAATGTTGGCGTTTACTTCTCCCCAGAAGGATCCTACCACCGGATGATCAATATCATGGATTAACGCTACCCTGGGTTCCGGTATTTTTTGAATTTCTTTCCACCATTCCGGCGGTGGAACTCGCCGCCCCTCTGGAGAGTCAGCGGATATAACGGCCGTGACGGCATAGCCAATCATCGGCCCCAAATCGGGAAAGGCACATTTAATCTCCGGAAGCATGAACCCTTCATTCCGGGGTCGAATATTGAAGAGCTCAATAGCATTTGCTATGGCGCAGGTAGGCCAGCGGCGCAAGGCTTCCAGTTCTTCATCGTTTAAATAATTGGTCATTTTTCACCTCTTGGTTGGTAGTGGTGGCAATTGGTTGATCTTAACGGAAGCTTATCGAATTGGGTCCAGTGAGTCAACAAAAATTAAAAAGAGATGGTTTTTTAAAATTGCAGCGGAAGCAGGAGGTAACTTTCCCCTCTTCACTTTTAATTTTCTCTTGTGATTTCAGAAGGATTATCAAGACCCGGGAAGAGACTGCCCGGCTCGGACGGGCTCCACTACTCAAAGTAAATTCATCAACTTATTGAAAAATGAAGGGATGCATGAGGAGGTAATACTTGACACCTCATAGGATGTGTGAAAAAATTCTTTTCGCAAATAATCCTTTTTAGGTAGGCGGGCATCATTATGCAATACCCCTTCACCATCATCGGCGGAGGCTTAGCGGGATGTGAGGCTGCTTGGCAGGCCTCCCGGAGGGGGGTTTCCGTTTTTCTTTACGAGATGAAACCCCAGCGTTTTTCGCCGGCGCATGTTTCTCCGCTTTTAGGGGAATTGGTCTGCAGCAATTCCTTGCGCTCGAATTCCCTCTACAACGCCGTTGGATTACTCAAAGAAGAAATGCGCCAGTTGGGCTCTCTAACCATGGCTGTTGCCGCTGAAACCTGCGTTCCCGCAGGCGATGCCCTCGCCGTTGACCGGCAGGCTTTTGCCATGGAGATAACCGCCCGCCTGCAATCTGCGGACAAGGTCAAAATCATCCGGGAAGAAGTTACCCAGATTCCTTCCGAGGGAATTGTGATCATTGCCTCCGGGCCATTAACCTCGCCAATCCTCGCTGAATCTATCAAAAAGCTAACCGGCGAAGAATACCTCTATTTCTATGACGCCATCGCCCCCATTGTCGATGGGGACAGCCTGAACAAGGATGTAATTTTCCGCGCCTCCAGGTATGGGCAGGGGAACGATTATCTGAATTGTCCCATGACTCGGGAGGAATATTACCGTTTCGTTGATGAACTCGGCCAAGGGGAAAAAGCCCCTTACAGGGAGTTTGAACAGCCCGTGCATTTCGAAGGCTGCCTGCCTATCGAAGAGATGGCTGGAAGAGGCAGGGAAACTTTGGCCCACGGCCCGATGAAACCGGTGGGTCTCCGTGATCCCCGCACCGGAAAAATTCCTTATGCTGTCGTCCAGTTGCGGCAGGAGAATGAGCAGGGGACGGCCTTCAACTTGGTGGGGTTTCAAACCAAATTGAAATGGAAGGAGCAGGAGCGCATTTTCCGCATGATTCCTGGCCTGGAACAGGCTGTTTTTCTTCGTTTCGGCAGTCTTCACCGCAACACCTTCATCCATGCACCATCATTGCTAAAACAGACTTTGCAACTAAAAAAGGATGAACGAATTTTTTTTGCCGGACAGATTACCGGGGTTGAAGGTTATGTGGAATCGTCGGCCATGGGTCTACTGGCTGGCATCAACGCCGCCCTTCATCTTCAGGGGAAACCCATGCTCTTTCCTCCTCAGACAACAGCCATTGGCAGTTTGATCCATTACCTAAGCAACCCGGTGGTGAAAGAGTTTCAACCCATGAACGTTAATTTTGGCCTGTTTCCGCCCCTGGACAGGCACCTAAGGGGAAAAGAAAAACATAAGGCCTTGGCCGAACGCGCCTTAAGAGATCTGAAAGAATGGGCCAATGGCTCGGCAAAATAAATTTTAAAACGAATTTCTGACTCAGGACACTATATGTAAACGCATGGCAAAAAACTCCATCCTCAAAAAAACCGAAGTTCTTATCGTCGGGGCGGGGCCCGCTGGCTCGACCCTGGCTTATGAATTGGCCCGTCTGGGTATCGAGGTTTTGCTTTTGGATAAGGCAAAATTTCCTCGGGGGAAAACCTGTGCCGGCGGTATCAATGTGCGCACTCTTCGCTTTCTTCCTTTTGATCTTGGACCCGTGGTGGAAAGAGTCATCACGGGCATTTCCTTTACCCGAAAATTAGAAAAACACTTTCTCAGGCGTTATCATGAGCCGCTCATGGTCACCGTGCGCCGGGAAGCTCTTGATAATTTCCTGGCCCAAAAGGCAACCCAGATGGGAGCCTGCTTTGCGGATGGAACCCAATTTCTTTCTCTCGGCCAGGAAGGCGTTAACATCCAGGTGAAAACCTCCGCTGGAACCTGTTGCGCCCAATTCGTTATTGGAGCAGATGGAGCCCAAAGCACCGTGGCTAAGAATTTGGATCTAATGACCGAAGCGCCTTATATATTGGCTATTCATAGTGAAGTTCCCACCTCCTTATTCCCCTGGGGGGAGCCTGATCTCATCCATATCGACTGGGGAAGTTTAAAGAGAAGTTACGCCTATCTTCTCCCCAGGAAAGATTTTTTTGCCATGGGCGCGGTAGGTTTTAAAACCCCTCCCCCTCAGATTAAAAATTACCAGCGGGCTTTTGGGGCTACTCAATGGCAAAAAGAAGAAAACCCTCCCTTTAGCGCCGCGGGCTTTCTCCTGCCCCTCCGCCAAAAACGAAGGTTGATTCACCAAGGCCGATGTCTTCTCCTCGGTGACGCCGCCGGGCTGGTTGATCCTTTTACTGGAGAAGGGATCTTCTATGCCATCCGTAGCGCCCAACTGGCAGCTCCGTTACTGGCAGAAGCCGTAAAAGAAGGGCGGGATTCCCTGCAATCATGCCAGGAAGCAATCAACCGCAACTTGATGCCGGAGATAGAATGTTCCCGGCTCTTGCGGGAGATTTTCAATCTTCGCCCTTCCTTTTTTCATCGAAAAATTGCTACCAGCGATAGATGGTGGGTGGCAATGGCCCAGATAATGCGGGGTGAAAAAACTTTTTTAGATATAAAAAATAAACTGGGGCCGCTGGGAAATCTACTTCTAAGAATGGCGAGATAGGGGATAAAGGGTGTAGGGGGTAGGGGGTAAGGAATGAGTGTTTGGTGTTGGGTTTTTTAGCCTATTGTCTATCACCTATAGCCTATTACTTATTACGCTCATAAATGAGTCGCAATCCTTCGAGGGTCAAAAACTCGTCCACCTCTTCTATGCTTTTCGATTCCGCGGCAATCAGGGGGGCCAGTCCCCCCGTGGCAATAACCTTGGGGTCAGAACCTACCTCTTCTTTCATGCGCCGGACAATCTCATCCACCAGTCCCACATAACCAAAGAAAATTCCCGCCTGCATGGAATGAACGGTGTTCTTCCCTACGACCTTTTGGGGCTTGGCCAGCTCCACCCGCGGAAGCTTCGAAGCGCGCATGAAGAGCGCTTCACAGGAGATGCCCAGGCCAGGAGCGATCGCTCCACCCATGTATTCTCCTTTAGAAGAAATATAATCAAAAGTGGTGGCGGTCCCGAAATCCACTACGATTAAACTTCTCTTATGTTTGTGGTAGGCGGCAACGGCGTTGACGATGCGGTCCGCCCCCACTTCCATCGGGTTGTCCGTAAGAACTGGCATTCCGATATTCATTCCAAATTCAACGATCAGGGGCTTCCGCTGAAAATATCTTTCTGAGAGTTCCAGGAGCATGTTCAACATAGGTGGCACAACGCAGGAGATGGCGATCGCTTCTATTCCCCCGAGGGAGATGGACCGGGAGGAAAAGAGATTGCGCACCAGGATGCCATACTCATCGCTGGTTCGATCACGCTCTGTCCAAATGCGCCAATTATCTACCAGGCGCTCTCCCTCATAAATGCCCAAGACGATGTTTGTGTTTCCTACATCGATGACTAAAAGCATGATTCGCTCCTCATAAGCGTAAACTTACATCTCCAGCGATCAATCGCTGCATCTTTCCTTTCCCGTCTATCAATAAAAGAGCTCCGTCCGTATCTAAGCCCAGAACCTGGCCTGCGAATTCCTTATCCATCACTTTGACCGTAACCCATTTTTGATTGACCCAGGAAAGTTTGTTCCATTCCTCACGAAGTCTGGGCGAAAAACCCTCCCGGAGGAAAAGCTCATACTCCCTCTCCAGTTCTCCCAGGAGCTCCCCGGCTACCAGCTCGCGGGAGAATTTTCTTCCCCCTTCCGCCATCAGCGAAGTAGCCAAACCCTGTAGGTCAGGGGAAACCTCTTCCATCTCCCAGTTCACGTTTACCCCCACTCCCAGGATGACGAAACGGATCTTAGGGCCTTCGGCCTCCATTTCCGAGAGGATGCCGGCCACTTTCTTCCCGTGGATGAAGATGTCGTTGGGCCATTTAATTCGCGCCTCCAGGCCCGAAGCCCTGGCCAGAGCATTGGCGCAGGCTACGCCTGCCAGAAGAGTGATCTTGGGCGCAACTGCCGGAGGAATGGATGGCTTCAGAATAACGGAAATATATAAATTGACCCCGGGGGGGGATTCCCAGACCCGCCCCAGACGGCCTTTCCCCTGCGCTTGGGACTCGGC
>JAURYC010000227.1 GCA_030654105.1 Deltaproteobacteria bacterium | reverse complement strand
GCATAAGCTGGTTGAGAACGGCGCATTTCTCTTCGGGGTCATCGATCGCCCTGCACTTCCCGCGCACCTGCACAGATTTAAAGGCAGTCGTGGCGGCGGCGGCATTCTCTTCCGAAGCAAAATGGGAGGGGATATAGCGTTGCACGGATACCACCGCAAAGGTGGCCCGTGGGTCTTGCTGTAAACATTCGTAACGCTCTCCGGCAACCGCTCCATGCCATAGAATCCGTCCATCGAAGACAATATTCAATGGGGTAATCCTCGGCCATCCATCGGCTCCGTTGAAGGCCAAGTACCCGACTTCAGCGTTTTTCAGGACCTCTTCTAGTGATTCCTGATCTTTGACCGCAAATTCTTTTCTTCTCACCGCTCCCCCCCACCCTGGCAATTCATCCGGCACAAACGCCCCTATTAAATTTATAGGACACGGATTTTCGCAGATATTCACGGATATTTTTTTCCATTTATTGGGAACGTCCTAAATAAGTTGACATCATCTATTCAATTCAAACGTAGTCTTCACCCCAAATCCCCCCCGCCCCTCTTTCGTAAAGGGGGATAGGGGGATTTTTATTGCATTCCGCAAGGAGTTGGGTTGTTCGTCATGGCAACTTTGTTTTGTTTTTTGCTATAATACCTTGATAATCTGTGTACATCCGTGTCCAATAAGGAATTTCCTATAGAATCAAGTTATAATAGCACACATGGCGGAGCCAGAAAATAAAGAATTGGTCAAGGTCATTTTAGATCGCATTCATCGCCGGGGACAAATTCCTTTTGTGGAGTTCATGGATCTGGCCCTTTATCATCCCCAGCACGGATATTATCATTCTCCCCGCCAGAAGATCGGGCCGGAAGGAGACTACTATACCAGCCCCAACGTCCACCCCATCTTTGGCCACCTCATCGCCCGTCAGCTCCATCAGATGTGGGAGATCCTGGATCGTCCTTCCCCTTTCATCATCACGGAGATGGGTGCGGGGAAAGGATTGCTTTGTTCAGATATTCTACAATATTGCCAAAGCCATTTACCAAATTTTTATAAAAACCTTCTCTATCTCTTGGCGGAGCAAAGTCCGTCTTTCGTAAAAGAACAGCAATCCTTTCTGGCCAAATTTTTTACCGCCGGGAAGGTAGCTTGGATTCCCCCCGATGTTCTTCTCCGGGGTGAAAAGCCCTTTACCGGCTGCTTGCTTTCCAATGAACTGGTTGATTCTTTCCCCGTGCACATCGTTTATCAAGGCCAAGAGGAACTTCAGGAAATCTTTGTCACCCACGACGGAAAAACTTTCCAAGAAACGATGGGCTCTCCCTCTACCCCCCTCCTCCAAGATTATTTCCACGCCTACGCCTGCCCTTTGGAAGAAGGGCAACGTGCCGAGGCCAATTTAAAGGCTTTAGAATGGATCGCGGGCGTGAGTCAAACTCTGCAGCGTGGATTCGTCCTGACCATCGATTACGGTTATGAGGCTGAAGAGCTATATCACCCTGCCCGCCGGCAAGGGACCCTCCTTTGTTATTTCCGCCATACAACTTCTACCAACCCTTACGAGCGCATTGGCTACCAGGACATGACCACGCATGTAAACTTCAGCGCCTTGAGAAGAAAGGGAGAAACCGTCGGGCTGCGCCCAATGGGTTGCCCAGAGCAATACAAATTTTTAGCTGCCCTGGGTTTGTTGGATGATTTGGAGAATGGCGAAAAAAACTCACCTTGCCCTTCCAGTCCGGAATTTTTAAAAAATAAGCTGGCCATGAAAAGTTTCCTGGTTCCCGGTGGCATGGGAACCCTTTTAAAAGTTTTCATTCAGAGTAAAGGTCTGGCAGAAGTAAACCTCTTAGGGTTCCGGGATCCTTTTATGCGCGCTAACAATAAACCGTAAGATTCATCTTGAACCAAAGACAAAAATCGGAGTAAATTAGCTGGGTAATAATTTGGTTTTCGAAAGGAGATGAAAATGAATACAACCCTCAAGGTGCTGGTGAGCGATAACATTGCGCCGGAAGGGAAAGCCATTTTAGAACAGGCGCCGGGGATCGAGGCCGACGTAAGGGCCAAAGTCCCGGCCGATGAGCTCAAAGCCATCATCAAAAACTATCATGGCCTGATTGTCCGCAGCGCCACCAAAGTTACCCCCGAGGTTATTGCCGTCGCGGATAACCTCCGGGTAATTGGGCGAGCCGGATCAGGGGTGGATAACATAGCCCTGCCGTCTGCTTCCAAAAGAGGCGTGGTCGTCATGAACACCCCCGGCGGGAACACCCTCTCGGCGGCGGAACATACCCTTTCCCTGATCCTCGCCTTGGCCAGGCATATTCCCCAGGCTACGGCCTCCATCAGGGCCGGCCAATGGGAGAAAAACCGTTTTATGGGTACCGAAATTAGTGACCGCACCTTAGGCATCATCGGCCTGGGCAACATCGGCGCGGTTGTGGCCCAACATGCCGAATCCTTGGGCATGAAAGTGATCGGTTATGATCCCTATCTTTCCTCGGAAGTCGCGGCCAAAAAGAATGTGGAATTGCTTTCGCTGGATGACCTTTTCGCCCGTTCCGATTTTATCACCATGCATACGCCGCTGACCCCCAGTACGAAAAATTTATTAAACGCCTCCGCCTTCGCCAAGATGAAAAAAGGCGTTTACATTATTAACTGCGCCCGCGGAGGCATTATTGATGAAGTGGCTCTCCACGAGGCCATCATCAGCGGCAAAGTCGCCGGGGCAGCCCTGGATGTTTTCGAAAAGGAACCTCCCGGCAAGAGTCCGCTCCTGGAATTGGACCAGGTCATCTGCACCCCTCACCTGGGGGCTTCCACTACCCAGGCCCAGGTTAAGGTTTCCGTAGCCATTGCCGAACAAGTGGTGGAATATCTTCTCCAAGGAACCGCTCGCCATGCCGTTAACCTTCCTTCCGTGAGCGCGGAGATTCTCGCCCTCCTCAACCCCTACCTTCTACTCGCCGAGAAGATGGGCAAGTTCCAGGCTCAGATTACCCCCGGAAGCATCCAGGAGGTTCATCTTACTTACAGCGGCAGCGTTGTGGACATGGACACCCCCATGATTGCCATGTCCCTCCTGAAAGGTCTTCTCGATCCCATCCTCGAAGAAAAGGTGAATTACGTCAATGCCCCCATTTTGGCCAAGGAACGGGGGATCAAAATCGTGGAATCGAAAAGCCGTGCCTCCGAGGATTATACCACCCTGCTGACCGTTAAGGTTCTGACCGAGAGCGCCCAAAACACAGTGGCCGGCACTCTCTTCGGCAAAAACGAGCCGCGGATCGTGCGCATCAACGAATTCGTCACCGAAGCGGTTCCCGCAGGGAATATCCTCTTCCTCCACAACCAGGATAAACGCGGCGTGATCGGAAACGTGGGCAGCACTCTGGCTTCCCACGGGATCAATATCGGCCAGATGCATTTGAGCCGGGACCAGATCGGCGGAACAGCCATCTCTCTGGTCCACGTGGATGGGCCGGTTTCCCAGGAAGTCTTGATTGCTCTGCAAGGGCTTCCGCATATCCTTGCGGCCGTCCAGATAGAATTGTGACCAAAAATATTACTTAGCCCTCTGTCCCGGAGATCGCCAGGTTAACTTAAAGGTCTTTTTCTGAAAACAAAGCGCATCAAGGAGATAATGAACCATGCCTAAAGAACGTTTAATCGTAATCGGCGGGAATGCCGCAGGAATGAGCGCTGCCTCCCAGGCTGGCCGTCAGCGCCCGGAGCTGGAAATCATCGCCTTGGAACAGAGTCCCCACACCTCCTATTCCGCTTGAGCCATGCCTTATTACATCGGCAGGGTTGTCGATGATGCCCAATCACTGGTGGTCCGCTCCCCCGAGGCCTTCCGGAAGCAGGGAATCGATGCCCGCATCTTCCATAGGGTGGACGAGGTTGATATCCAAAAAAGAAGAGTAAAGGTAGAAGATCTAAAAAGAGGGCGGAGCGCCTGGGAGACTTTCGATCAGCTCATGATCGCCACCGGCGCGATCCCGATTCGTCCGAAGGTTCCCGGGCTGGACGCCAGGGGAGTGTACGAACTGACTACCCTCCAGAGCGGGCTCGAGGTACGACGAGCCGTGGACGAGGCCCAACCCAAAAAGGTAGTGATCATCGGGGGAGGCTACATCGGGCTGGAGATGGCGGAAAATCTGGTCCGGCGCGGCCTGGAGGTATCCCTGGTCGAAAAGACGGCCCAGGTGATGAATACTTTGGACGCCGACATGGCTGCTCCTCTTGCGGACGCCCTGGTGGCCGCCGGGATTCAACTTTACCTGGGAGAATCGCTCATCAGTTTTGAAGCGGTTGAGGGAACCATCCGTGGAGTTACCACGGACAAAAGGACCCTTCCGGCAGATCTTGTTCTCATTGGTCTCGGCGTACGTCCCAATTCGGCTTTGGCTGCTCAGGCCGGGATCCCGTTGGGGGAAACGGGAGGCATCAAAATCGACAACCGCATGCAGACTGAAATTGCCGGAATTTGGTCGGCGGGAAATTGTGCTGAATCATTCCATCGAGTCAGCCGACGCCCCTTTTCCCTTGCCCTGGGAACCGTGGCCAACAAGCAAGGACGGGTAGCCGGAATCAACATTGCAGGGGGGCAAGCCACCTTTCCCGGAGTTGTGGGAACGGCCATGGTCAAAGTTTTCGACTGGGAAGTAGCGCGAACCGGGCTCCAGGAAAAGGAGCTGCAGCAGCTCGGGTTTCCTTACGTCAGTGCCAAAATTGCCAGCCAGACTCGAGCCCGCTACTACCCCGGCACGGGCCAGATTACAGTAAAAATCCTGGCCGAAAAAGGTAGCGGACGTCTCCTCGGTGGTCAGATCGTTGGCAAGGAGGGGGCGGGAAAACGGATCGACATGCTCGCCACGGCCCTTCAGGGCGGGATGACGGTGGAGGATGTCATCAACCTGGATTTAGGGTACTCCCCTCCCTTTTCCCCCGTCTGGGACCCAGTCGCCATCGCTGCGCGGCAAGTAGCCAACCTCGTATGAAGGCCAAAGGTAAAGCGCAGAAGGTGAGAGCTAAAACCTTAGAGCACCTCAGGTCCGATTCCGGAGGTATACCTTTCCCTTGGCGACAGTTTTCCTTTTCTCCTGATAAGGACGAATTCAACCGCAATCACCCCGGCCAGGACTGCCAGGCAGAGAATATAAGGGGCCCGCAGGCCGGCGGAATGGGCCACGATCCCGCCGAGAAGCGGGCCCAATACCACCCCGCTTCCCAGGATGGATTCGTGCAGGCCGGTTCCCTTCCCTTTTCTCTTCAGGAGACGGACCGAATAATACAGGCTGGAATAGTAAGTCAGGCTGGCACAAAGGCCAAGCATGATGAAGGCGGAGGTAAAGACCAGCTGCTGACTGAAGGAAAAAACCAAAACCAACCCTGTTGCGGCCAATAGTTGAGCGCCGAGGAGATAAAATTTATTGAAGTGCCAGCGATCGCTTCCCCGCAGGAAAAAGAACCCCAGGAATTGAGCCAGGCCGATGCAGCTCATGAGCAACCCGATGGCATAGGGGCTCATGGTTAATTCCCGGGCCAGTTTGGGAAATTGATACCGGGCATTTCCCAGGATAAAAAAGGAGGCAAAGTTGGCGATCCAAATGGCGTAGAGGAAGGTCATGGGCCCGCCGGATTCCTTACCCTCCTGGAGAAAAGATTCCTTTATTTTTTCCGGCTGGGGCTCCCTGTCGCTCAACGATGCCCACAAAAGAAGGAAAAGCAGAAGGGAAAGAGCCGCAGCGGCCCAGAAAGGGAGGCGGGGATGAAGCCCGAAGAGGAGCCCGGACAGAGTCGGGCCGATGAGATGGGAGGCTGTCCAGGACATGTTGAAGCTTCCGATTTTCCGGGCCAGACCCGAACCGGTCTGCATTTCAGCGATCCAGGCCTGGAAGGAAGGCCAGAAAATGGCCATGCCCAAACCATTTAGAGCGGCAAGAGCCAGGACCTGCTTCACCTCTCCGGCCTGGGTCATCAGCAGGCATGAACCCCCGAAGATGAAAGGACCGGCAACAATCAGCGCGCGCCTTCCGAACCGGTCCGAAAGGCGGCCCGCCAGATGGGCCAGGATCATATGAACCGAGGCGGTAATCGTTCCGATCAAACCCAGCTCAATCGGATTGCCCCCGAGGTCGATGACCACCAGGGGAGCAGCCAGGTAAAAAACACTCGCGCTCAAGTCCATCCAGAAGGGAACGATGGTTATCATTATTCTTTCATTGATCTTGATCATGAAAAGGAATCATCCTCCGAAAGGCATCCCTGGACTCGCTCTCTATTCAATTTTTAATACCGGGAGACAAGGAATGTATGGTTATGATCCCATACTCTAAATCCCCTAAAACCTAACATAACTTACCTCCAATCATTTCTTCAACCAAGATTCCTTTCAAAATTTCAATGCCCTCGCTTATGAAAAGTTCACTTTGCACCAACGTCCCGGTTGAGAACCAGGCGTTTGCATTCAGTCCCATTCGAATACCTTCTGAATTGCTGGGCGGCCATACTCAGCCGGTCCAGTGAATGTGACAAGGTTCGGAAGAATCTCGGATCTCCCTCCTCCATGAGTGTGCCCACAGAGCACGGTCATTCTCTTATCAGGATGATTGCGCATCGCCTCGGCTAAGACATCTCCCACGGCCTTGCAGGAAAAAAACGGCAACCAGTCGGGATCGCAGTACCGTCCGTCATACCACGAGGCTTCCTTGAATGGCGGCACATGGGTCAGGACCACCACATGTTCCGCAGACTGAAGGGCGTCGGGGAGGACTGACTTGAAGTGCTCTGCCGCTTCATCACCAAGCTGGGTAAGTCGTTGAAGCAGACCTGCTCGACAGAGGCCAGCCAACTCAGCGATTAGCCGGAAGTCGTTGAGTTGAACATCGGAGTGTTCGAAGTCACCAAGCCTCCCATCCCCCCAGCCGTCATGCCCGACCAGGCACGTGGTAGTGGTTAGCGGCACAGCACCGCTTTCGCTTAGCCAATGCAAGTTGGAGGACTGGTGAACAAGGTCTGTGATGGCTGATCTGACTCCTGCGATTGATCCGTGGTAAAAATCGTGATTCCCAAGGACGAAGTAGATAGGGACTGCAAGCGCGTGCTGTAAACGGGAAAGATATGTGGAGACAGTGTGTGCTTGCGCAATGTCACCGGCAATCAGCACGCCGTCAGCTTTGTTGTCAGCCAGCGATCGGACAAAGGACTCGATCTCCGGATTCCCGAGGAACTCCAAATGGATGTCGTTCAACCAGATTGCCTTCATCTTCATGCGAACGACCAAGCTCACCTGCCTGAAATCGCGCCAGCGATTTTCAGGTCAGGTACAGCGTCTTGTTGGGCAATCTATTCGCTAAGGTCTATTGATACCGTGTAGTAACTTGTAACCTCGGTATCAATCTTGGTAAAATACTGTTCAACGAAATACAGTATTGATGCAATTGCGAACTCAGCATCATATCTTGTGAACT
>JAURYC010000226.1 GCA_030654105.1 Deltaproteobacteria bacterium | reverse complement strand
TGGCCTATTTCATCAACCTGATCCTTACCAACATCCAGCAGAGAGAGAGACCCAGGTGAACGTCCCCGCGCCCATTTTAGAGGTCGACGGTTTACAGGTGCGCAAAGGGGGGACTTTAGTCCTGGATATTCCTTCCCTGAGGCTGGAGGAAGGGGAAATCCTTTCTCTGATCGGACCCAATGGGGCGGGGAAGACGACCTTACTGCAAGCCTTAGCCTGTTTAGTCAAGCCTTCCCAGGGAGAACTTTTTTTCAAAGAGAAAATCGTTTCCTCCAACCATGGCCTTTTCCAATACCGCAGGAAGCTGGCCATGGTATTCCAGGAACCGCTTCTCTTTGATACCACGGTGTTTGAGAATGTCTCCTCCGGCTTGAAAATCCGGGGTCTAAAAAGGGCAGAAATCGAAAGAAGGGTCAAGGAGAACCTTGAGCGGTTTGGAATTCCCCATCTCGTGCATCGCTCCGCCCGGAAGATTTCCGGCGGTGAGGCCCAAAGGGTGGCCCTGGCCCGGGCCTTCGCTACGCAGCCCGAGGTTCTCTTTCTGGATGAACCTTTTGCTTCCCTCGACCCCCCCACCCGGGAATCCTTGATCGATGACCTGGAACGGGTTCTGCGGCAGACCGGCACCACCATGATTTTTGCGACCCATGATCGGATGGAGGCCCTGAGACTCTCCGACCGGGTTGCCGTGATGAACCGAGGAAGAATCTTGCAGATTGGGCCTCCTCCGGAGGTCATGAATCAACCGCTGGACGAGTTTGTGGCTTCCTTCGTGGGAGTTGAAACTATCCTCACGGGGCGGGTAAGCAAAAAAGATAAAGGGAGTTTCTTGGCCTCTGTAATGGGTCATGAGGTGGAAGCAGTGGGCGAGGTTGAGTTGGGAGAAACTGTTGTTTTTTGCATCCGCCCGGAAAATGTGACCCTTTCCCCTTCTTCCCCCAAAGGGGCAACCAGCGCCAGGAATGTATTCTGGGGAAGAATCACCAAAATTATTCCCATGGGCCTTTTTTACAAAGTTCAACTCGATTGTGGTTTTCCCTTGGTCGCTTATGTAACGGCTCGCTCGCTGGAGGATTTGGCTTTAGTGGAGGGGAAAGAAGTGGCGGCCACTTTTAAAGCGACTTCTATTCACGTGGTGCAGAAAAAGCTGGTCGAAACCTGACTATCTCTTTTTGCCAAGCATCTTGGCCCGCCGGCAGGAACGAACGACAGCCGAAAAAACTGAGATGTCCTAATCTCTTTCGTGGCCCTTTCCTTTTTCATGAAGCAAGATATTTATCCTCTTTTATAATCAGCTTTTTTCCCTTAAGCTTGGCAATCAGTTCTTCTCCATCCAGGGCAAAAAGAGGGCTGACCTCCACCCGGACTTCCGGGGCCAGCCGGGCGCCTGCTTCTTTGAGCCAGCTCCTGTGAAGCTGAATCATGGCGGCCCGCGCCGTATCCGGGGAATCTTTCCCCTGCCGATTTTTCACCGGGGCAAATTCCTCCTCCCGGATCACCTCCATGCAACAGGCCTTCCGGGCTAAAGGGATGGAGTCAAACACGAAAGTTTCAAACTTCCAGCCAATCATTTTGGCCTCAAGGCCATCCCGCCCCTGGCCTTCAACCTCTTTCACTGCCCGGTGATAGGGCAAAGCAAACCCGTGTTGATTCAAACGTTGTACGAACGAAAGGGAGATCATGTGGATAGCGGTGTTCCCGGCCCAATGGCGAATTGCCCCTTTTTCATCCAGCGCTTTATAGTCCTCTGTCCGAAAGTCGCTGTACTCAACAATCGTTGGTTTACCGTTTACGAACCCGTAGACACCAACTTTTTCATCCGGCTCTTGGCGGCGGACCACTTTGGTGGATATTTCCGCCCCTTCCATCTTGTGGTATCCAATAAAAACGGGATCCGCTATTTTGACTAAGGGGTTGTCAACCTGACAATAAAAAAGTTCAGAAAATCCCTTATCGATAAGGTGTTGGAGAAAACCCGTTTCAAACAAGGCTTTAAGAGAACCTCCGTGGCCGTCGGGGTTTACCAATAGCTGCGTGTTATTCTTTAAGATTAGCTGACCTTCAGGAGTCAGGGTAGGCAACATTCCCTGGTTGAAAAAATATAATGTTTTTCTATCCAGGTTGAAAAAATTGTGGGCTTCAAAAAATTGTTGCGTCTCTTGTTGATTTTCCTGGTTAGTCATGATCAGCAGGGGAATCATAGCTTGATAGCGGTTCGAAAGAGCTTTTATGGATTCGGCGAAGAGCTGAAATAGAGATTTTTGCGTAACCGGCGATATTCGGAATTCCCCCTTTGGACCTTCGAAACCAAGACGCGATCCTTGCCCACCGGCCACAATCAGGACAGCGACCTCGTTTTTGCGGATGAGAGATTCTCCAAGAATACGGGCTTCCTGCTGGCGGGTCTTTTCCCGGGCTGTTTCAAGAATCGTAATGATGGGCGCCGGATGGATCTCATAAAAAGGACGAGAAAAATCTTTTTCTTGAGCAAATTTTCTGTACAACTCAAAGACAAGGGCCAGGTCCAATCCTTTCAATTCTTTTAAAAAATCACCCTTTTCCTCCAAGTTTAAACGGTAATAGTGGTCCAGGATGTACTGCTGGTTGTAATCTCCCAAGAGTTTCAAAGTTTGCTCTTTGTTCATCGATTGCCTCATAGGTTTTCCTTGCTTCGCCCCACTTTCATTATAGATTTCTTGCCCAATAACCGCAACCCGGAAGAACCTCTAAATCTGGGGAAAAGCCAGGACATCCTGGATGCTTGGGGCATCGCAAAAAAGCATGACTAACCGGTCCACACCCAGGGCAATCCCCGCTGCAGGGGGCATGCGGGAAAGCGATTGGAGAAGTTCTTCATCAATGGGGTAAATGGGTTTCCCCAGTTTCGCTCGAAGCCTTTGTTCTTCTTCAAATCGCCTTCTTTGCTCTACAGGATCGTTTAGTTCCGAAAAAGCATTGGCCAGTTCCAGGCCGGCGATGTAAAGCTCAAAACGTTCGGCCCAAAGTGGGTTGTCTGGTTTCAGGCGGGCCAGAGCAGCCATGCTCGCCGGATAATCGTAAAGGATTGTCGGCTTCGGAAAACCCAGCCGGGGTTCCACGGCCTCTAAAAATATTTTAAAAAAGACCTCATCGAAAGAATATTTTCCTTCCTGATCAAAGTGATACCCCCTTGATCTTGCCTCCTTAAGCAGGGAGGGGGCATCGAGATTCTTTTCGATATCGACTCCCCCATGAAGTCGCATGGCCTGGGCAACACTGAGGCGTTCAAAGGGAAGAGAAAAATCTAATTTTTCCCCTTGATAAGACCATTCATCAATTCTCAAAATTTTTCTGGAAAGGTAACTGACCAGTTCTTCGCAATCCTCCAGGATTTTGCGGTAATCCGCATTGGCCCGATACCATTCCAGCATGGTGAATTCAATCTGGTGGGTATTACCGATTTCACCATCCCTAAAAACCCGGCAAATCTGGAAAATATTCTCCCACCCGTAACCCAAGAGTTTTTTCATGCAGTATTCCGGGGAGGTGTGTAGGTATTTCTTCATTCGGCTACCATCCGGGCAGGTGCAATAAAGTTCCAGAGCCGAAAGGTGCGGCTCCATGCCTGGGGAAGAAACCAGGGCAGGAGTCTCTATTTCCACGAATTCCTGTTCCAGGAAAAACTGTCGCACCCCTTGGATGATTTTCCCCCTGCGGAGGAGGTTATCTTTGCGCCTCTTTTCCATACGGTCTGGTTATAACTAAAATAGGGCAACGAATCAAGAAAAAGGTTTTATAGATAATAGGCAGGAAAATAAATTGGGCCCCTGGCCGGGGAGAGGAAAGGTTGAGGGGTTATTTTTTTAAGCTCCATCGATGTGATGTCTTTCTTTAATGCGGTACCAGCCAGCAGGGTCCTGGAAATATTCGTAGGTATCCTGAAGAGAGAGACGATGCTCCCTTTCGAAGGAGGAAAGCAGCTCGTAGAATTTCCTTTCCACCGGATCCGCCACCTTGGCAGCCAAATCACCATAGAATTTTTCCCCTTGGGTTTCAAAGTCGATGGCAATTTTCACCGCCTCCATATCATCCATGTCGGCCTGGGATGAGGTGTCCACCGAGTCAACCAGCTTCCGGATGATGGCCTTCACCTCCGTTCCCTTCACCTTGAGGGGAACCGTCTCAGGCCACTTGCCATCCTTTTGCAGCCGTTTGTGCAATTCCAGGATCCGATGATAATGTTCATCTTCATCGCTGGCAATCGATGCGAACATTGATTTGCCGTGAGGATTTGTCGTTCTCTCCTTGTTCTTCAGGTAAAAATCCCTTTCCCGGGATTCGTTATTAAGGGCAACTTCCAGGGCCTGGATCCTTTCTTCTGTTTTGGTCGGCATTTTTCCCTCCTTTCCAAGTTCTGTCTCACTCACTGCCTTTAAACCTATTATAAAAGATAGAACCGTAAAAGACCACGCCAAAAATCTTCGGTTCATCTCCAAATTAGTTGATCAAATTTTTAATGTAAGCCTGCCAAGGGCTCGGAAGGAAAGGCAGATTGCAAGCAAGATGAATTTCCTTCCGGGCCCCTGAAATCACTGCCCATTTTAAATAGGCCAGCTCTTTGGCCCTCAACTAATTTGGAGATGATCCTTTTATTATTATACCCCATATCCGTTTCTTGCCAATGAAAAGAGTGAAATCGAAGATTAACTTTTCAAACTTCGGAAAGGACTGTTTATCTTTTCGTGCATTTGGTATAAATATATTACTGAAAGAATTTAAATATATTCGGGAGATTCACATGAGGGGCAAAGGCCAAAAACCACTGAATCGGTTATTCATTCTCTTCACGATACTCTTGTTTATTACGGCCTCATGCGCCCATAAGGAAATTCAACCTCCCCCAATTTCCCCCCTACCCCCGCCAAAGCCGGCGAAGATTGCACTGGTGTTGGGAGCAGGAGCGGCGAAGGGTTTTGCCCATATTGGAGTATTAAAAGTATTAGAGGCCAATAAAATTCCCATTCATATGATCGTCGGAACGAGTGCCGGCAGTTTTGTTGGGAGCCTCTATGCCTACGGATACAACGCCTTTCAACTTCAAACGCTGGCCCTTTCCGTGGAAAAAAGAGACATCGTCGACCTGATCATACCGGACAACGGTTTCATCCAGGGGGTAAAGCTTTCCGAGTATATCAATAAGGTTTTGAAGAATACCCCGCTGGAAAAACTGAATATTCCCTTTTATGCGGTGGCAACCGATATTCAAAATGGTCAGGAAGTCGTCTTTGGCCAAGGGAATACCGGATCTGCCGTAAGAGCAAGCTGTTCCGTTCCGGGTGTTTTTCGACCTGTAAAAATCGGCGACCGGATGTATGTAGATGGGGGGGTAGTCAGTCCTGTTGCCGTGGATGCCGCCCTGAAATATGGCGCCGATGTCATTGTTGCAGTTGACATCTCCTCTGATGTCGGAGCCTCAAAACCAGAAGGCACCATCGAAACCATTTTGCAATCCGTCAACATCATGTATTCAAGGCTTGGGGCCATCCAATGCGCCAAGGCCGACGTAGTCATAAAGCCGAAAGTGGGCCATATCGGCTCCAGCGATTTTTCCAAGAAGCACGAGGCGATCCTGGAAGGGGAAAAGGCCGCCACTGAGGCGCTGCCGAAAGTGAAGGGAATCCTCGACAGGCTCAAAAAAGAAGGGAGGTTGCAATAATACAGGAATTTTGGAATAATGGAATGGAGGAATAAGGGGGTCCTTTTGAACCCAATATTCCATCATTCCAGCTTGCCATTTTTCCGGGGTTTTAAAAGATATGGAATACGAGGGGATTGTCATCCGCCCTCCCAGCGAGGCGGAAAGCTTAATTCTGCAGGTTACCCTGGGTTGCTCGCATAACCGGTGTACCTTCTGCCCCACTTACAAAGGCCGCAGGTTCCGCATCAAAGACCTGGATACCATTAAATCGGAAATCGATGAAGTTGTTCCTTACGGCCCATTCCGGAAAGTTTTTTTAGCCGATGGCGACGCCTTGATTATTCCTCAGCCCAAACTCTTGGCCATCTTGGAGGTTCTCAACGAAAAAATCCGGGGCCTGCGCCGAGTAGGTATTTACGGGAATGCCAAGAGCATTCTGCGCAAGAGTGTGGATGAACTCAAGGCTCTAAAATCCCGGAAGTTGGGCATTGTTTATCTTGGAGTGGAGACCGGAGACCCGACTCTTCTGGAAAAAGTTCGCAAAGGTGCATCCTACGAGCAGATGGTCGAGGCTGGAAGAAGGGTGAAAGAGGCAGGAATTACTCTTTCGGCTACAGTTCTGCTGGGTCTGGGTGGGATGGAACATGCCCAGCAACACGCCCTGGCCACGGCAAAAATCCTTTCGGACATTGACCCGGATTTTGCCAGCGCCTTGACTTTAATGGTCGTCCCCGGAACGCCCCTTTACGAGGATATGGAAGCAGGGCGCTTCCAGCTTCCAACACCTTTCCAGTTGCTTGAGGAATTAGGGACGATCGTCGCTCATTCCCACTTTAGCCAGTGTTATTTCACTTCCAACCACGCTTCCAATTATCTGCCCATCAAAGCCCGCCTACCCAGAGATAAAAAGGCTGTCGTGAATTTAATTCAGCAAGTGGTAAGCTCCGAGGACACCTCCCGCCTGCGCCCGGAATTCCTGCGGGGATTGTAAGGATTATTTTTCCACCAGTTTTCGAACAAGCTCCGGGAGGCTGGCCAGCATCTCTTCTTCCTTCCCGTGTTCGCACTTGAGGGAGACAAGGGCCAGGGTACCCTGGGTTTCTACGTCGATGCGTTTTGCTTGGAGGACAGAGGTGTTACCCAGCACTCCGAAATTCCCCATGATGATCTGGCGCGCCGCCATCCCCTTTCCCGCCCGCACAGCTTGCTTTTCATCCACTAATCCGGACTGCTGCAGCCCCATCTCATTCATCACTTGGACAATATTTTCTCGATTGACCAGGGTAAAACGTCCCAACCGAAAAAGTTCCTCCCGCAGCGCCTCCGAAAGAATCAGGGCCACGGTTTTAAAAGGTTCGGGTGCCTCAAGATCATAAATGGCCAGTCGCGTCCGACCCTCGGCCATGGTTTCGGCACGGAGGGCTTTTTCTAAATCCACCTCCCTGGCCTTTGGGGGTGCTGGTACAATGGGTTCGGTCGTTACATCTATTGCAGGGGCCTTGGGTGTTGGGAGCCCGGCCATCCGCCGGCCTTTACGAATGGCCGTGGTCATCATATCGGACTTGGCCTCCTGAAATATTTCCCGGTAAGAAACTCTTATGATTTCTCTGGATTTCTCTGTATCCCTTCTTGTTACCAGAATAGAAATCTTAAATTTTCTCCCCGTTTCTATATTGATCAACATTATATCCCAGAATAAAATTTCTTCCCTACTGGTTCGCTCTACGATCATCGCGTATTCGGCATGCACCGCTTTACCAACCTGCCTGGCTAATTGCCAATCCTTTTTTGCCCACCTTGCCCCCCATTCCATTTCCGGATACCAGTGTTTCCCCAAGACGGCCTTGACCTCTTCCTCCG
>JAURYC010000225.1 GCA_030654105.1 Deltaproteobacteria bacterium | reverse complement strand
GTGATCGGCATTTATATGTATGACGCCGCAGTTTTTGATATTATCCGAACCTTGAAGCCATCCGGCAGGGGTGAATTAGAGATTACGGATGTAAATAACGAATACATTCACCGGGGCAATTTAACCTATGAAATTTTGGATGGGTGGTGGACGGACGCTGGAACGTTCGAATCTCTCTTGCGAGCCAGCAATTTGGTTGCCCAAACCGGAGCAAATAAATTATAATATTAGCCACAGAGCGCACAGAGATCACAGAGAATAATTTTTTAAATGGCTTGTCTATATAGGCATTTGAACCAAAGGAAGAAATTTTGGCATCGACAAAGACCCCCCAAATTAATCCATTTTTTGGAAGTTTGTTACAACTCTGTGGCCTTTGTGCCCTCGGTGGCAGAAATGGTTGTTTAGTATGATCAACGGGGTGAAAATTAAAAAGCTCAAGGTGATTCCGGACGAACGCGGACGCTTGATGGAAATGCTCCGGGCCGATGATGAAATCTTTCTTAAATTCGGTCAGGTTTACATGACAACTGCCTACCCGGGGGCTGTGAAGGCCTGGCATTACCATAAAAAACAAGTGGATCATTGTGTGGTTGTAAAGGGGATGATGAAGGTCGTCCTGTATGATGGTCGGGAACGATCATCTACTTACAAAGAAATTAACGAATTTTTCATGGGTAAACACAATCCCATCCTTTTACAGATTCCGCCGTTGGTCTTCCACGGGTTCAAATGCATCAGTGAAAGTGAGGCCATTGTAATCAACTGCCCCACAGAGGTATATTCTTGTCAGGATCCGGATGAGTATCGGGTTGAACCTCATGGGGGAGAAATTCCTTACGATTGGTCTCGCAAGGACGGCTAAAAACGGTTAGCTGTGAGGTGGGAGTAGGGAGTGGTTTTAACAACTCTCAACTTACTACTTACGGATTCTGGCAACGCAGGGAGTTTAAAATGAAAATCTTAGTTACTGGGGGGGCAGGGTTTATCGGGTCCAACTTTATTCATCTTTTAATTGGCCCCGAAAATCCTCACCAGAGAGATTATGAGATCCTCAATCTGGATAAATTGACCTACGCCGGTAACCTGGAGAATTTAGCCAACCTTTCCCATCATAAGAATTACCAGTTTATCCACGGAGACATATGTGACGGCAAGCTGGTGGACAGCCTTCTGGATAGTGGTATAGAAGCCATTATCAACTTTGCCGCCGAATCACATGTTGACCGAAGTTTGTATGAACCGGATCTATTCATTCAGATAAATGTAGTGGGGGTGCAGGTTCTCCTCCATGCGGCTTTGCGTCATAAAATCAAAAAATTTATCCAGGTTTCTACGGATGAAGTCTACGGATCGCTTTCTCAGGAAGCCCCTGGGTTTCGGGAAGATACCCCCCTGTCTCCCAATAGTCCCTACTCGGCCAGTAAGGCCGCCGCCGATCTTCTGGTGCGGTCTTATTTTAAAACCTATGGTTTTCCGGCCATCATCACCCGCTGTTCCAATAATTACGGCCCTTATCAATTTCCTGAAAAACTAATCCCCCTTTTTATCACCAATGCTCTCGAAAATAAGCCTTTGCCGGTCTATGGGGATGGCCTGAATGTCCGGGATTGGATTCACGTGGAGGATCACTGCCGGGCTCTTTCTCTCGTTCTGCAAGGAGGCAAGGAAGGGGGAATCTATAACATCGGAGGAAACGGAGAAAGAAACAACCTGGAAATTACTGAGACCATCCTTAACCTACTGGGAAAACCAAAATCCCTGGTTCGTTTTGTTACCGATCGCCCAGGGCACGACCGGCGTTATGCTGTTGATTTTTCGAAGATTCAAAAAGATCTGGGCTGGTCGCCAATCTACTCTCTCCAAGAAGGCCTTACCCAAACCGTTCGTTGGTACCTCAGCCACGAAGAATGGTGGCGGAGAATCAAGAGCGGAGCCTATCGAGATTTTTACCGGAAACACTACCAAGAGCGATTGACATGAAAGTTTTGGTATTCGGTGCCCGGGGAATGCTGGGGAAAGACCTTGTTCCAGCCCTGTCAGTGAAACATCAAGTTTTGGCCCGGGACATAGAAGATTTGAACATTGCGGATCAACAGCGGGGACAAAAAGAGATCGAAACCATGCGCCCGCAGGTTGTGGTCAATGCGGCAGCCTACACCGATGTGGATGGGTGCGAGGCCAATAGAGAGTTAGCTTTTTCTGTTAATGCAGAAGGAGCCAGGAATATAGCCGCTGGATGTACAGTCAGTAATGCCAAAATGATCCATCTGAGCACCGATTATGTATTCGATGGAACATCCCCTGCCCCTTACCGAGAAGAAGACCCTCCAAATCCCCTGAATGTTTATGGTGCCTCCAAGCTGCAGGGAGAACGACAAATTCGAGAGGTTTTAGAGAATCATCTAATCATCCGCACGGCATGGCTATATGGCCACCATGGGAAAAACTTTGTGGACACCATCCTTCGGTTGGCAGCTCAACAGGAAGAACTGCGAGTGGTGAATGACCAACGGGGAGCCCCGACATTTACCAAAGACCTGAGTTGGGCCATTGAGAAATTATTGGAGAAAGAGGCGAAGGGAATCCTGCATATCACCAACTCCGGCTCCTGCACCTGGTTTGAGTTTGCTCACCAAATTCTCAAAGAGAAGAACATAGACAACGGTTCAATCGTTCCAATCTCCTCGGCTGCATTAACCCGTCCTGCCAAGCGCCCGGCGAATTCTGTACTCGACTGCCATCGCTTCGAAAACCTCGTGGGTCAGAAGATGAGGACCTGGGAAGAGACTTTGAAAGAATATCTCGCTTGAGAGAGAAAATGGAAAATAATCTAATATACTGGTATTGTTTATATACGCGCAGCCGCCATGAAGATGCTGTATATCAACGGTTAACCGATAAGAAAATCCATACGTTTCTCCCTAAATTGGAAGTTTGGAGCAGGCGGAAGGATCGGCGGAAAAAGATTCAGAAGGCCCTTTTTTCAGGATATTTGTTCGTGTATGAAAATCTTACCCATCACATTTGGCTGGAAATATTGAAGACGCCGGGAGTCGTGAAAATATTGGGGAACGAAGAAGGTCCGATGCCTATTCCGGAAATCCAAATCGAATCCATCCGGACGATTCTAAACGGGAAGGCGGCCGTTTCTCCTTTTCCTTATTTGAAAGAAGGGCAGCGAGTCCGGGTCGTCGATGGGCCTTTGAAAGACTGCGAAGGCTTTCTGGTAAAAATCAAGGAGGACAGAGAAAGGCTGATTATCTCCATTGACCTTCTGAAAAGATCGGTTTCGGTAGAAATCGAAGGAGCCAGCGTGGAACCGGTTCAATAAAACATAGTGTTTTTTCCCAACCGAGGCATCATTCGTTTCTCTATACGGAGGAAAGCAAGTTCGAAAAAATTAACCATATTCACAAGTAGAATCCATTTAGCTATAATAGGAAAAATGTCAGGAACATCGCTTCCGCTTTTAAGGCAGGGTAGCCAAAAATGGGACCAAATATTGGAAGTCTGCGAGGCATTGATCAAGGTAAGAAGTGAAAGAAAAGGAAAGTAAAAAAATTGGGGGGAGCCGATCCCCCCGTGTTGAGTTCCTCAAATATTGAAAAAATTCGGGATTCTAAGAGTGAACATTCAACATTACACAGATCTAATAAAAGTTTGGTCAAGTTTTATATTAAGCATCGAAGATTCAGCCCCCCGAGATCCTAAACGGGAGTTAGGTTATGAGGGCGCCCTGGGTAATTTTTTCAAGGGATAGAGGAACAAAACAACAATGAAACGTGCTTTGATAACGGGTATAACTGGCCAAGATGGGAGTTATTTATCTGAGTTACTTCTGGCGAAGGGCTATGAAGTTCACGGCATTGTTCGGCGATCGGCCATTGAAGACCCAGAGCATCGCATGTCGAGGATTAAACCTATATTGCCCCAACTAAAAATCCATTCAGGATCGATTGAAAGTTTTGCCAGTATCTTCAATGTGATTAAGGAAATAAATCCTGATGAATGTTACCACCTCGCCGCTCAAAGTTTCGTGGCCTACTCCTTCGAAGATGAATTTTCGACTCTCATGACCAATATCGACGGAACCCATCATGTTCTCTCGGCCGTCAAACAAGTTGTACCTTCATGCCGCTTTTATTTCGCGGCTTCCAGTGAAATGTTTGGCAATGCCGAACCACCCCAGAATGAAAATACGAATTTTCAGCCGAGATCGGCCTATGGAATATCAAAGTTAACTGGATATCATTTGGTGAGAAACTATCGTGAGGCTTATGGCATGTTTGCCGTTAATGGAATCCTTTTCAATCATGAATCCCCCCGGAGGGGCTTTGAATTCGTTACCCGCAAAATATCTTCTTATGCGGTAAGGATCAAACTCGGATTGGCCAAGGATCTTAAAATGGGAAATTTGGAAGCCAAACGAGATTGGGGTCATTCCAAAGATTACGTAAACGCCATGTGGATGATGTTACAAACAGGTAATCCAGAAGATTATGTAATCGGGACCGGAGAGAGTCACTCAGTTCGAGAATTTGTACAGATTGCCTTTGATCATTTGGGTTTAGATTATCAGAAGTTTGTGACCACAGACCCCCAATATTACCGGCCGGCTGAAATCTATGATCTTGTCGCTGATGCTTCCAAGGCGAGAAAAAAACTCGGGTGGAAAAATAATTATCAATTTGTTGATTTGGTTAAAGAAATGGTCGAAAGTGATCTCGAATTCCTTAAACGAGGGCCCATGTGAAAGTTTCTCTTTCTCAGGGGCTTGCCACGTGAGAATGGTTAAGCGCGTCAAATGAGGCGTAGGGGATGAAAAGCTTCTTTTCAAGCTTTCCTTTTTTGATTATACTGATTTCAAATTGGCTATTGCAAATAACAAAAAACTATAAAGCGTCAGGGGTGAGGGGGGAGGGGTGTGGGGTAAAAAGATTGATAAAATTATAAACAGCTATGTCAATTCTTTAATCTTGCCAAGAAATCGGCCTTAACGAAACAAGTTATATTTTAAAATGCAATAGATGGCCCTTAAACCGTCTTTCCAGCCAATTTTTTTCCCCTCGGCATAAGTTCTGCCATAGTATGAAATGCCGACTTCATAGATCCGTAGCCCCATTTTGGATACTTTAGCGGTGATTTCTGCCTCAAAGCCAAAGCGGTCTTCTTCAATTTTGATCGATTGGATAATTTCCCGGCGAAATGCTTTATAACAGGTTTCCATGTCGGTAAGGTTGATGTTGGTAAACATGTTGGAAAGGGTAGTCAAAATCCAGTTGCCTATTCGGTGCCAAAAATAAAGGACCCGATGGGATCCCCCCCCCATAAACCTCGAGCCATAGACAACATCCGCCCTTCCCTGAATAAACGGCTCCAGCAGAATCGGATATTCCTGGGGGTCATATTCCAGGTCGGCATCCTGGATAATCACGATATCCTTTGTGGCCGCGGCAATTCCCGAACGTAAAGCCGCTCCTTTCCCTTGATTTCTTTCATGGTAAATAATCCGATCGACATGCGAACCAATTTTATTCGCCAAAATCTCTTTGGTACCATCCGTAGAGCAATCATCGACCACGATAATTTCTTTGCCGGGAATTGGAGCTGTGCAAATGGCCTCGATTGCTTTTTCAATGGTAAGCCGTTCATTGAAACACGGAATGATGATGCTAACTGTCAAAGCCTTAGCAGATGGCAGAGTCATAGGTTTTCCTTATTCCTTGACGGGTTAGCGTTTCCTGTGAAATACTTAGCATCCGGCCAATTACCTGCGAAAAATCCTCTTGGTGATAAAATAGCCAAAAAAAAGAAGGAAGGGAAGAGAAAATTTCACGAAAAATGAGGAAGACGAAAAAAACCTTTTCAGGGTATTAATTTTTGAATATACTGATGCTGGAGAAAATAATGGGTAAACGGAAGGGGTAAATGAAAGCAACCTCGAAAATAGAACGGGTGGAGAAACCCTGGGGCTACGAGCTCATATGGGCAAAAACCGAAAAGTATGCTGCAAAAATCCTGCACCTTGAAAAGGGCAAGCGGTTAAGTTACCAGTATCATCAGAAAAAGGATGAAGCCATGTTCGTAATCTCGGGAAAACTTCTTGTCGAGCTGGAAGGGGAGGGGGGAGAAAAAACGTTATCGCACCTGAAATCCGGGGAGTGCCTTCACATTCCAGCTTTAACCCGCCATCGCCTCACGGCGATCGAAGATTCTGACATTTTTGAGGTTTCCACTCCAGAACTCGATGATGTTGTACGCCTTGAGGATGATCACGGTCGGAAGTAGTGAGTTGGGAATTGGTAGTTGGGAGTTGCAACAATTTTCAACTTCCGGTCTTTCTTCTAAATTCTAAGTTCATAGTATAGGAAATTCTTTTTTCAACTTTAGGCACTTTAGCTCACTTTAGGCACTTATTGTATCAATGGGCAAAATAAAGGCATTATCTCCAGAAGTCATCTCCAAAATCGCCGCCGGGGAAGTTGTCGAAAGACCCGCGTCGGTGGTGAAAGAATTAATGGAGAACTCTCTGGACGCTGGAAGCAGAGAGATCAAAATAGAGATTCAGGCCGGGGGGAAAAAACTGATTCGCGTGTCCGATGACGGCGAAGGAATGACCCCAGAAGATGCCCAATCTGCTATCCAACGATACTCCACCAGCAAGATTGAGAGTGCCGAAGATTTGTTTGCCATCCAATCTTTTGGTTTTCGAGGAGAAGCCCTCGCCGCGATTGCCTCCGTCTCCAAAATGAAAATCATTACGAGAAAAGAAAACACCTTAGCGGGCATGGAAATCAACATCGAGGGCGGTGAGACAAAAGAGTCGAAAGAGGTCGGTTGCCCCCTCGGGACCTCGGTAGAGGTGCGCGATTTATTCTTCAACATTCCGGCCCGCCTAAAATTCTTAAAATCCCAGGGCACTGAACTAAGCCATATAGGAGAATTGGTGTCCAAGATCGCTTTGGCCAACCCGCAAACCCACTTTCAATTCATCCACGACGGAAAGCTCCTGGCTAACTATCCAATCCGGGAAAATTTAACTTCCCGCTTGGCCGAAGCTCTGGGCCGTGAAACTGCAGAGAAGTTGTATTTTTTCCAGTTTAAGAACGGAGGGGTGGAAATCCATGGATATGCGGGAGAGCCGGGATTAACTCGACCGAATGCCCGGGGAATTTATCTCTTTGTCAACCGGCGGCCCATTCGCGACCGTTTACTCTCCCATGCGGTCCTTGAAGCCTATCGCAACCTAATTTCCAAAGACCGATATCCTGTAACGATCCTATTTGTACAAGTCCATCCCTCTGACGTTGACGTTAATGTTCACCCGAGCAAGTGGGAAGTCAAATTCGCTGACTCCGAAACAGTCCATCGCTATGTGCTCCTGGGTGTAAGGCGATTATTGGAAAAAACCCCTTGGCTCAAGGAGCAGGGAGAATGGAAAGAGTTAAAAGAAATTCCAGGGGTGTATATCCCGCCCCAAGCGAAAACCACAAGCCCTTTGAGCCAAGAATCCTTTGGGGAAGGAGCATGGGGAAAAAAAGAATCCATTTCCCAGATTCCGTTCCTGGGACAAATCGATAAAACTTACCTCCTCTTTGAATCATCCGAAGGATTAACCCTTGTCGATCAACATGCTGCCCATGAAAGGATATTATGGGAAAGGCTCTGGCAGGAATTTTCTTCGGGGACAATCCACCGGCAGTCACTCCTTTTCCCGGAAATCGTCGAGCTCTCTTTTAGTGAAGCCAAAGCCGCTGAAGAGCACCTGTTAGAATTGGGAAAAATGGGCTTTGAAGTAGAACCCTCCGGAGGGAGGACTTTCTGGGTGAAAGCCGTGCCCGAAATATTAGCATCCCGAGAGCCTATTCAAGCCCTAAAGGAAATGATCGAACAGATTTCTTCCTGGGGAAGAGAAGCTGATCTCCACACTTCCTTTGATCCTCTGATTAAAATGATGGCCTGCCGGGGGGCAGTTCCGGCTTTCCAGGACATGAATGAACAGGAAGCCGCCACCCTTTTAGACGACCTGCAAAAATGTGTTTCTCCTTCCCGCTGCCCTCACGGTAGGCCCACCTTGTTGAAAATCACCATTGCCGACCTGGAGAAAATGTTCGGAAGGAGATAAAAACCTTTTTCACCGCGGAGGACGCAGCGCGACAAAGCCGCAGCCAAAAAAACTTTAGCCACAGAGGCACAGAGATCACCGAGATATAAAGAAAGCTCTTAAAAAAGATAATTTCGGACACAGGTAACCACTGATAAACATAGATAAAATTAAAAAATAAAAAAAATTTACAGAAAATATAAATCTGCGCTTATCTGCGCCAATCTGCGTCCCAATAAATTTTCTGTGTTCGCCGCGTGCTCTGCGGTAAATCATAAAGTCAATGGAAAAACCCAAAATCGTTGCCATCGTGGGACCAACCGCATCGGGGAAGTCGTTTTTAGCCCTTCAACTGGCCCGGCGTTTTAAAGGAGAAATTATAAGTGCAGATTCGGTTCAGATTTACCGGGGTCTAACTATCGGAACAGCCAAACCTTCCCTGGAGCAACGACGCCAGATCCCCCATCATCTCATTGATATTCTAGGCCCAGATGAGAATTATAGCGCCGCCTTGTTTCGCCAGCAGGCCGACGAAATTATCCGTGAACTGCATAAAAAGCAAATTCCAATAGTGGTCGTCGGGGGAACCGGCCTCTACCTGAAAGTTTTGACTCGCGGCCTTTTTCATGGGCCACCTTCCAACCCCAAGCTACGATTAGCTCTCCATAAAAGAGCTGAAACAGAAGGAAGCATTGGCCTTCATCGAGAACTCCAAAGGTTAGATGCCGAGGCGGCTTTAAAAATCCACCCGCGGGATACTTTGCGCATTGTCCGGGCTATGGAAGTTTTTTACCAGATCAACCGGCCTATTTCTGACTTTCAGCGTGAACACGGGTTTCAGGAAAAACCTTATGAAGTTTTTAAAGTTGGGCTCACTTGCGCGAAGGAAGAATTATATAGACGGATTGAGGCTCGTACCGATGAAATGATCAAGATGGGATGGGTGGAGGAAGTCAAAATCCTTTTGAATCAAGGTTACCCCCCAGGTCTAAAAACTCTTCAGTCCCTTGGATATAAACATATCGTCTCCTATCTAACCGGGAAGATTACCCTTCAAGAAGCGATTCGTTTAATCAAACGAGACACCCGCCGATACGCCAAACGGCAGCTCACTTGGTTTAAAATTGACCCCGAAATCAATTGGTATCCGGCCAATCAGGAAATTTTCCCGGTCATCGAAAAGAAGGTAGAAGAGTTTTACCACAAAGCGCAAACAAGCGAGGACAGTATCATTCCGTGATCAAGGGTGTTGAAAAAATGCAATCCCTCCGCGGACAAGACCCATGGCAATAAGACCAACTTTTGGGAAAAGTAATGAAGGAAATTAGATATCCTTTTTTTCCATAAAGTTAGCGCAAACCGGAGGAATATCCAACCCGTAATTTTATTTAAATTTTTATTATTAATCAGGCGCGTTTTTTGCTTCCTGCGGTGAAAGGTGAGGAGATTTTTAAAATGATCAGAGTCCAATCAGTATTTCACCTTGACAAATCAAGGCGGTTGTTTAAAATAACAAAAAGCTTGAAGAATTGTCAGTTTCAATACGATAAAAACCTAAATTCACGATCAGCCCAAAATAAGAAATTTTCTTTCAGTGAGGAGGTCAATATGAAAAAAGACGGATGGATAATAGGGGTTTTTAGCGCCGCGTTTCTTGTAATGACACTCTTTTCTTCCGCTTGGTCTCAACAGCCTCTGATCCAGACGATTGGCAGTGGGGAGATTAATTGGGCTGAACAAATTGTTCGAGCCTCAGGGAGCGGGGCTCCGAATCCCGATGCCCCCAACATCGCCGCGGCCAGATTAGGGGCTGAGCGAGCCGCGAAGGCTGATGCTTTAAGGAACATTTTGGAAACAGTCAAGGGGGTACGAATTGATTCGCAGACGTTGGTTGTTAACGCGATGACCCAAAGCGATGTCATCCGTACCCAGGTCCAAGGACTTGTGAGGGGAGCAAGGGTAGTAAATACCCGCTACCTCTCTGACGGCGCAGTGGAAGTGACCGTGGAGATTCCCATGGCGGGTCCACTAACCCAGACTGTTTTGCCACCCACTTCCTTCGGGACCCAAAGCGTCCCCAAGGAAGGAAGTGCCGTTTATACGGGGGTGGTTTTTGACTCTCGTGGGTTGAGCATTCGCCCGGCCATGGCCCCCAAAGTTCTTGACGAAGACGGAAGGGAAGTCTACGGTTCAGCATTTGTATCCGCGGAGTGGGCCGCGAAATATGGAATCGTTGGGTATGTGAAAGATCTGGATGCCGCCAAGAAAAATGACCGGGTAGCAGCCAATCCTCTTGTAGTAAAAGCTGTAAAAATTAGCGGGTCTGGAGGAAGCGATCTTGTCATCAGCAACGCCGATGCCCAAGGATTGAAAGATATGTCGAAAAACCTAAGTTTCTTGGAACAATGCCGGGTGCTCGTAGTAGTCGATTAATTTTTTAAATGATTTAGGAACGCAGATGGACGCAGATGATGAGGATTAAAAAATTCGTAAAGCATGAGAGCGCAAGGAGCAAGCGGATTGAAAAATCTATAAGTCGTCCTCGTGCCTAAGTCCTTGCGCCTGACTGTTATTTCATATTTTATCTGCGTGTATCTGCAAAATCAGCGTCCTCATCAATTTTAAATTATAAGGAGGTTTTTATGAATCGCCGAAGCCTTTTGTTGGTTTTGACCGTTTTTTGCATCTTGTTTGTTTTTGGGGTGATGATCACTTCTTGCGCCAAACCTCCGCGAAAGCCAGAGGCGGCTCTGGATACCCCGGAACATCACGTTTTTTCCGGCAACAAGTTGCTGGAGAAGGGAGACTATGCGGGAGCCCAGCGGGAATTTGAATTGGCCATTCAGCTTGACAAAAAGTACTCTCCAGCCTATGTGGGAATGGGACTCGTTTTCGCCTACCAAAAGAATTTTGAGAAAGCCTACGAGAACATGAAAAAGGCCAAGAGTCTGGCCCAGAAACCCGACGACAAAGTAAACGCCCACGTGGGAATGATCCGTCTTTATTCCTTAGAAAGAAAGGAGAAATGGATCAATAAAGCTGAAGATGAATTCGAAGACGCAATCAAAATAAATCCAAAATCCTCCGCCGCCTTTTTTTACATGGGGAAAGCCTATAAATTTGCTTTCAATTTTGACAAGGCCGGAGAAATGTTTAAGAAGGTACTGGATATAAACGACAAGTACTTGGTCGAAGCGGATAATGAATGGAAGGTGGTGCAAAAAATTCAGCGGGCAGCCCCGGGATCGTTGATCGGCAAGAAGATTGCCCTGATCGAAGAGATCACCCGGGCAGACGTGGCGGCTCTCTTCGTGCAGGAATTGCTGCTGGAGAAACTCTACGAGAAGCGAACTCCCAAGAGATTTGATACCAGTTTCCAGGCTCCGGTGAAGAAATTCGAAGCCGACCGCATCGTCAAAGCAGAAGCGGCAACGGACGTTCAAAACCATGTCCTGCGCACGGATATAGAAACTATAATGCGTTTGGGGGTTCGGGGCCTTGAACCTTCCCCGGATCATAAATTTTTTCCCAATGAAAAGATTACCCGCGCGGCTTACGCCCTGATGATCGAAGACATCCTGATTAAAGTAAGCGGTGACGAAAAACTGGCCACAAAATTTATCGGGTCCAAATCCCCGTTTCCGGACTTGCGTAATGACCTTCCTTATTTTAATGCGGTAATGGTGATGACTTCCCGGGGGGTCATGGAAGCGAAGGATCTGTCCACCGGAGAATTTGCCCCCATGGGGACAGTCTCGGGGGCCGATGCCCTTCTGATCATCCGCAAACTCAAAGATGAACTACGATTTTTCTGAGAAAGGGGTGAACCTCCTTGAAAAAAATTACTTTGACGGGATCATTGATCGTGCTCTTTTTTCTGGCCTGGAATGTTGGGGCCAGCGGCCAGGAAGTCCAGACCATTACGACCAAAGGAGAGGGGTGGTTTGAAGGAAGCGACACCTTGATCGGGAAAGATCGAGCGATTAAAGATGCCCTGGTAAAAGCGGTAGAACAGGCCGTAGGAATAATGGTTTCGTCCGAGACCCGGGTTCAAAATTTTCAACTGCTGAATGACGAAATCTTTACCAAGACCGAAGGATATGTTCAAAACTATAAGATCCTCAATGAAAACCAGGGAAGAAATGTTTACGAGGTTACCATACAGGCCTCGGTGGCCACCGGTCCCATAAAAGAAAAATTAGATGCTTTAGGTCTACTCCTGAGGCAAGTGGGCAAACCGAGGATTATGATCCTGGTTGCCGAACAAAATATCGGGAAACAGCATTATCATTATTGGTGGGGATACCAGCGGGGGGAGCAAGCGGATCTAACCATCACCGAAAATACGATCATGGACCGTTTTCGGGAGAAGGGGTTCGACTTTGTAGACCACCAGGCTCAATCGAAAAACATAAAGGTGGCCTCAGCCTACCAAGTTGCCGAACTGAATGATCGTGCCGCCATTACTTTAGGTAAGCAAGCCGACGCCGAAGTCGTTATCGTGGGAAAGGCTCTGGCCAAGTCGATTGGACCTGTGGCCGGGACGGCAATGAAATCGGTGCAGGCCAATGTCTCTTTACGGGCTATTCAAACGGACACTGGAGGGGTTCTTTCCTCAGGGTCCGAACATGCGGCTGCCGTTCATATCGACGAAGTCACTGGCGGCGTGGAAGCTTTAAAAAAAGCGAGTGCCAAGATTTCCGAAAAAATGATGGACGACATCATTAAAAATTTTCAAAAGCGCGTCGGGGCCACGACCCTTGTCCAGGTCATTGTCAACGGTCTTTCTGGCCCAGAGGACCTGCGCAAATTTAAAAATATGCTCCAAGGGCAGGTCCGGGGAGTGGAAGGGATTTACGAGCGTAGTTTCACGGGAAATGTGGCTAAAATAGAGATAGATCTCAAGGGCAGCGCTCAATCCCTTTCCGATGAAATAGGCCGGAAAAATTTTAAAGAGTTCGCCGTCAAAGTTCTCAGTACTACCTGGAATACCATCGAAATTAATGTAACCCCTAAATGAATGCTTCGGCAGTGATGGAGCGTAGGAAAGGCCACTTAGTGAAACCATTTAAAATTGCCTACCGATTTTTTTTCTGGGGGATGATTGCTCTGATTGCCGGGTGCGCGGGAGGAGCCCATCACTCCCTGGTTCCTGATTACAAAGCCAAACCTCCCCGCTCAATCGCTGTGTTGCCCGTCCTCAATGAAACTGTCAACCTCAAAGCTCCGAATGAATTTCGTTCCCTCGTTCACCAAAGAATCGCCATGAAAGGATATGAAACCCCGGCTATTTCTCACGTCGATAATAGGCTACAAGAAAAAGGGATTCGTGAAGCCGGCCAGGTTAATTCCCTAACTCCTCAGGAAATAGGAAAATTTTTAGGCGTTGACGCGCTTCTTTACACTACGGTTACGGAATTCAACACTACTTACCTTGTGGCCTATTCCTCTATGACCGTAGGAGCAAGGTTTGAGCTGAAGGACGCCAAAACCGGGGAAAAGCTTTGGGAGTCTGACCATCAGGTCAAAGAGAGCAAACTCGGGTTAGACCAAAAATCTATGGGGGATGCTTTGAAATTCGCTGCTCTCCAATCCTACACCCCTTATTGCCAGCGGGTTACGGATGCTTGCTTGGCCACCTTGCCCAACGGACCTTTATATACTTCCCCCCCTCAGGCTGGGTGCCTCGTCCCGGGCGGGGGAAAATGAACCGTGCTCAACCCATGAAAGAGGAGGTTAAGAATATGGTATCAAGAAAGATCGGATTCTTATTGTTGATTATTGTTTCCCTTTGGGCGTTGTGGGGATGTGCCGGAAGGCCCATGATGGGTGCACCAGGAAAAGAAACCACCATGTCTCAGCCCCAACCGGCAGCCCAAAGCACAGCTCCCCAACCCGTAACCCAAGCTCCAAGGATCACCCATAAAGGTCCAAAGCTTCGGGTAGGTATCGTGGACTTTATGAATAAGACCAGCTACGGTGCAGGTCGGTTGGGCTCTTCGGCCTCGGATATCTTGACGACCGAGCTCTTTAAAACAGGGGCCTTCATAATTGTGGAACGGGCCCAGTTGAAACAAGTTCTCGGGGAACAGGCATTAGGGCAGACGGGAGCCGTCAATCCCGAGACCGCTTCCCAGGCAGGAAAAGTTCTCGGATTAAACGCGTTGGTGACGGGTTCTGTCTCCCAGTTTGGCGTTAGTACCGGGGGAGCCGATTACGGGATCTATAAGCAAAAGGTTCAGACGGCCAAATGCACCGTCGATGTCCGAGTAGTGGATGCTTCCACCGGACAGCTATTGTTCGCCGACTCGGGCAAAGGGGAGTTTGAACGCAAGGCTCAGGAAGTCTTAGGCTTAGGAACCAGAGCAGGCTATGATGAGACTTTAGGGCAAGAAGCGCTGCGTTCCGCCATAACCAAGTTCATGGACAACCTCGTACAGCAATTGCAGAATGTGGAATGGTCGGGAAGGGTCGCTTCCGTCAGTGGCAGCGACATTTACATCAATGTAGGGCGGGATGTGGGTTTGAAAATGGGCGATACCCTGATCGTTCAGACGCTGGGAAAGGAAATCTATGATCCCCAAACTAAAATTCTGCTGGGACGGGAAGAAGGGGGGGTTAAAGGGGAACTGACGGTTACCGGCTATGTCGGGGATAAATTGACCAAAGCCCGTGTCCGAGTGGGAACCGGTTTCCTGGTAAACGACGTAGTGAAAGTGAAGCAATGAAAAACTGGGAGTAGGAAAATAAGAGTTCGTATAATGGGGTGTTTATGCGGAAATACTTTTTTTTCGGTCTGATCCTGGTGTTCATCATGGGATGCGGTTTTCCCCAAGAAACCCGCCGGGGCGTTGGCAACGAAGGATTTCTTATCATCCTGGCCACTCCGGACGATGCCGAGGTGTTGCTTAACGGAGAAAAAGTTGGTTTGGCCGGCCAGTTTGAAAGTAATCCCCTCGAGCTAAAAAGCGGCACCCATAAGATCGAAATTCGCAAGGTCGGGTTTATCCCCGAATTTCGCGAGGTCTATGCCGGGAATCAATCTCGACATACCTTAAAGATTAATCTGAAAAGGGCACCCTAAAACCCAAAAGGGGATGTTAGGAGTTAAAGTCTTCACCACGGGAGACTGAGAGGAGAGAATTTATGCGGTCGGGCGGGGGAAAGAATCTCTTCTTTCTCTATTTTCTTTTGGTTACATTCTGCTTTTGGCCAGCGAAAGCAATGGCTGAAGATTCCCGCGGGGCCTTATCTGGTGGGGAACAGGCGAAAGTTATCTTTCTCCAAGGGAAAGCCGAAGTCTTGCCGCAAGGGGAAACTTCCTGGTGTCCCTTGAAGGTGGATAGTTTCCTCTCTCGTGAGGACGAAGTGCGTACGGGGGAAAAGGCCCGGATCGAGATTCAACTCCCGGATCGTTCGATTCTACGCTTCGACCAGAAGACGGCATTTAAAATGAAGACAGCCTTTTTCGATCCAAGCACCAATTCCCGAGAAGTAAAAATAGAAATGTCCGTGGGAAAAACCTGGGTCAACGTGCGCAAAGTTTTTGGCTCAAAAAAAACCTTTGAGGTCGCTTCGGCCAACGCTGTTGCCGGCGTGCGCGATACGATTTGGCGTATGAACGTCGCCCCCGATAAATCTACTCTCATTCGTGTCTACGAAGGAACGGTAGAAGTCTACAACCCTTTTGTCAAACCTGATTATAAACCTGAGGAAGGAGGGTTTAAAGCTCCCCGTGAGGTCAGAGGACCCCAAGAAATTCCCCGACCTTATGAAGAGGTCAGCAAGGAGCAGTGGGAAGAGATTGTCCTTACCCAGATGATGCAAGTGACCGTTCCGGCAGTCGGTAGGCCTGCAAAACCAACTCCCTTCAGCGCGGAAGATGATCAGAAGGAAGAATGGGTCCGATGGAATCAAAAAAGGGACAAGGCGATAAAACCTTAAAAAATTCATCTCACCGATGTTAAATCTTCCAAATCTTCTCAGCATCGCCCGGATCATTTCTATTCCTCTCCTCATCATCCTGTTGATCGACCAACTTTATTGTTGGGCTCTGGTGGTCTTTATTGGCGCCGCAGTCAGTGATGCCGTAGACGGATTGCTAGCCCGCCTCCTGCACCAACGTACGGTATTGGGGTCTTACCTTGATCCGGCCGCGGATAAACTTCTCTCGGCATCTTCTTTTATCACTCTGGCAATTTTGAATATCCTTCCCGGATGGTTAGCGGTAATTGTAATCAGCCGGGATGTAATTATTTGCCTGGGAATCCTAATCCTTTTTTTCACTTCCCACTCTTTTAAAATTCAACCTTCACTGGCCAGTAAATTGACTACGACTTTCCAACTCTGCACGGTTATTTACTCTCTTTTTTCTAAATATTCGTTTCCTTTGCCTCTTTTGATGGATTTTCTGGTCTGGGGGACAGCTTTTTTGACAATTATTTCAGGCTTGCAATACATAGGGAGGGGTATTAAAATTTTCAACCAAGAAAATTCCTGAGATCTTTGAAAAATCTCCGCCCAACCATTGCGAATCATTGACCTTCGCATAATTAATGGAACAGCCGCCACCCAATTAGGCTCCCCCTCACCTTGATCCTCTCCCCCTATGGGGGGAGAGGGAAAGGTGAGGGGGCATAATAATTTGTATGATATCCCATTAGTTCTGCGTAATTTAATAGCTATCAGCGGACGAAGCATTTTTTCCCCGAAAAACCATGGAATTCCCCCGTCCTCCGCCAGGGGCGTCCTGCCCCAGCGGGATCGCCTTGACTCGGCATATATTTTATTGTGTCTTTAAAGATCGATACAAATTAAAGAAAATGGCTGGTTTTTCATAAAGCACCTTAAAAATCTTCTTTAAGCTCAATATTTTTCTTGACAATTTAACCTTTTATCAGTAAAAATGAATAAAATTTTATAAGAAATTGCAGGCACGTAGCTCAGGGGGAGAGCGCTACCTTGACGCGGTAGAAGTCAGGGGTTCAAATCCCCTCGTGCCTACCACAAATCTCATTTTGAGGCTGCCGGAAATTTAACCCACTTAATTGAAAAGGCATCATGTATCTCCCCAATGATGCCTTTTTCTTATTTTGAGGACGGAAAACATTAACTGAAAAAACATGGACAAAATTGAGGTTTACTTCCAGGACGGTACAACCAAAAGTTATCCCCAAGGGGTTTTAGCGAGGGACTTTTTAGCTGATGATCAAGGACCAGGCCGGTCTGATGAGGTGGTCTCGGCCAAAATAAACGGAACTCTCGTAGACCTGCAAGCCCCATTGGAGCAAGGGGGGAAGCTGGAATGGGTAGGGTTGTCCTCGATACAGGGGACAGAGGTTCTAAGGCACAGCACCTCGCATGTCATGGCGCAGGCCGTGCAGAGCCTGTTTCCCAATGCCAAGATTACCATTGGGCCTGCAATCAAAGATGGTTTTTACTATGATTTTGATTGCGAGCGGAGTTTTTCCCCGGAAGATTTTCATCGTATTGAAGGCAAAATGCAGGAGATCATTAAAAAGGACCTGCCTATCGTACGTCAAGAAGTATCCCGGGAGGAGGCTCTGCGCTTTTTTCGGGAACGAGGTGAAATTTATAAAGTTGAATTGATTGAGAAGATTGCCGACAGTAAGGTGACCCTTTATCAGCAGGGGGAGTTTGTAGACTTGTGCCGAGGTCCCCACCTGCCATCCACTGGGATGATCAAAGCTTTTAAACTCACCAGCGTGGCTGGCGCTTATTGGCATGGGGACGAACGGAATAAGATGCTGCAGAGGATTTACGGCACGGCTTTCCCCTCTGCTGCGGCCTTGGAGAAGCATCTCCTTCGCTTGGAGGAAGCCCGAAGGCGCGATCACCGAAAATTAGGGCGGGAGTTGGACCTTTTTTCCATCAACGATGAGGCCGGTGCAGGGTTAGTCATCTATCATCCCAAAGGGGCTCTCCTGCGGATGCTTTTAGAGGATTTTGAGAAACGGGAACACTTGAAACGAGGCTATCAACTGGTTATCGGGCCACAAATCCTGAAGCTTGACTTATGGAAACGCTCGGGACATTACGATCATTACCGGGAAAAAATGTACTTTACGGAAATCGAAGGGCAGGCCTACGGAATTAAGCCGATGAATTGCCTTTCCCACATGCTCATCTATAAATCCAAGATCCGCAGTTATCGCGATCTGCCCCTCCGTTATTTTGAACTGGGAACAGTCCACCGCCACGAAAAGTCGGGGGAGCTCCATGGTCTGCTTCGGGTGCGTGGCTTTACCCAAGATGATGCCCATATCCTTTGTACTCCCGATCAGTTAAACGAAGAGATCAAGGGAATTCTAAACTTAGTTCGGGATGTTATGAAAATTTTTAGCTTTTCCTATGAGTTAGAAATCAGTACGCGGCCAGAACGGGGGACCATCGGATCAGATGAAGATTGGGAGCGGGCTATCCAAGCTTTACGTTCGGCCTTAGAAGAAGCCTCTCTTCCTTATCAGCTTAACGAAGGTGAGGGTGCTTTCTATGGGCCCAAGATCGATGTAAAATTAAAGGATGCCTTGGAAAGGGAGTGGCAGTGCGCCACTATTCAATGTGATTTTGCCATGCCCGAACGTTTTGAGTTAACCTATATTGGGCCAGATGGAGAAAAACATCGGCCAGTTATGGTTCACCGGACCATCTTGGGAGCCATGGAACGCTTCATCGGAATTCTGATTGAACATTATGCCGGGGCTTTCCCTACCTGGCTGGCTCCGGTACAAGTCACCACCCTAACCGTGACCGACCCCCAAATCCCCTATGCCGAGATAATTTCCCAGCAGTTAAGGGAAGCGGGAATCCGGGTGGAGAAAGATATCCGCAATGAAAAATTAGGTTTGAAGATCCGGGAAGCTGAGCTGCAAAAAATTCCTTACATGTTGGTCTTGGGGGAAAGGGAAGTAAAACAAAACCTGGTGGCCCCGCGCGCTCGAAGTGGTAAAACTTTACCAGCAATGCCAATTGAAGAATTCATTGGTCTTATAAAAAAAGAATGCAACGTAGGAGGTGAAGCGTATAGCTAAAAAGGTAAACATCAATTGGGACATTAGAGCTCCGGAAGTCAGGGTCATTGATTCCGAGGGTAAACAGGTAGGAATCTTGCCCCTGAAAGAAGCCATGAAAATTGCCGAGGAGCAGGGATTAGACCTGGTGGAAGTCGCTCCGAATTCCAACCCTCCAGTTTGCCGGATCATGAATTATGGAAAGTACAAATATCAGCAAAGTAAACGGATCCAGGAGGCACGGAAGCATCAGACCATCATTCAGGTCAAAGAGGTCAAAGTAAGACCCCGCACCGAGGAGCACGATTTCCAATTCAAGCTCCGCTATGTTAAGCGCTTCCTCAGCGAAGGCAATAAAGTAAAAATCTCTATGCTTTTCCGGGGAAGAGAGATTGCTCATCCAGAATTCGGGAAGGAACTCCTTACCCGCTTCCTTGAGGAAGTCAAAGATTTAATCGTGCTCGAACAAGCTCCCCGACTGGAAGGGCGCAACATGGTCATGATCCTTGCCCCCAAGGCCTGAACGTCTTAGGGAGTATCAATAAAATTTTTCATCGCTAATTATCAATGTGTGGAGAGAGGATTTTTCCCTCGCGAACGTAATAGAGAGGGTCAAGTTTGATGACTTCGTAAAAAGTCTATCTGTCCGCCTAAGGCGGATTGCGCTGCATCCTTCGTCGTTGCGGCGTACCTCTAAGTACGCCTCACTCCTCAGGATTTGCGCGCCTTGTCCGCCTGAGGCGGAGAGCTTTTTACTTTGCCATCCAAATTTTGGCTTTTTACGAGTCCATCAAGTTTTATATTTTTTCAGGGGAGAATACGCAACATGCCAAAAATGAAAAGCAATCGCGGAGCGGCCAAGCGCTTTAAAGCGACGGGAAGCGGAAAAATTAAACATTATAAAGCTTTTGCCAGTCATCTTTTGACCAGCAAGACCACTAAACGGAAACGGAAATTACGAAAATCCATGTTGGTAAATAAAGGGGATTTAAGAAACATTAAAAGGCTGCTCCCGTACCTCTAAGAAGGGGAGGGGAGGTAGGGTAAGGAGGCTAAAAGCGGTCCGCGGACAGCCCTATAAGAAGGAGTAAAAAGAAATGCCCAGAGTAAAGAAAAGCGTAAAGACGAGAAAACGAAGAAAGCGGGTCCTGAAAGAAGCCAAGGGTTACAGGGGAGCGCGAGGCCACCTTTACCGCGGCGCTACCGAAGCGGTGGACCGGGCGCATAAATTTGCTTACCGTGATCGGAAAGCCAAAAAACGCACTTTTCGTTCTTTATGGATCATACGCATCAATGCCGCCGCTCGGACTCATGATCTGACCTATAATCAGTTGATCTCGGGCCTGAACAAAGCCAAAGTAGAGATCGACCGGAAAGTCCTGGCCGAAATGGCCATCTCGGATCCTTTGGGGTTTTCTAAAATTGTGGAAATTGCTAAAGGACAATTAGGGTGAATGAAACCGGCAGGATACAAGAAAGACTCAAGCGATTAGAGGAAGAGGCGTTAGCGGAGTTACGGGCTTCCCGAGGAGAGGTCAAAATTCAGGCTGTACGCACGAAGTATATTGGCCGGAAAGGCCTGCTGACCAACTTCCTGCGAGAAATGGGCCAGTTACCTGCCGAAGAACGGCCAGCATTGGGCCAGTTGGCCAATCAGCTAAAAGCGGCTTTGGAAGAAGCGACCAAGCAGGCTCTGGAAAAAGAACACCAGCGACAGAAAACTGATCAATTGCTTCATGAAGGAGTGGATATCAGCCTGCCGGGCCGTAGACCTTCCCTGGGAAGTACGCACCTCATCACCCAAGTGACCGAGGAAATCATATCTACTTTCGAACGTTTGGGGTTTGAAGTCTCGGAAGGACCCGAAGTGGAGCTGGACTATTATAATTTTGAAGCCTTGAATTTCCCCAAGGACCACCCGGCCCGGGATATGCAAGATACGTTTTATTTTTCACCCAACGTGGTCCTGCGTACCCATACCTCACCGGTGCAGGTGCGCACTATGGAAAAGCGCCAGCCCCCCCTGCGAGTAATCGCTCCCGGAAGAGTTTACCGCCACGATTCCGACCCGACTCATAGCCCTATGTTTCATCAAGTGGAAGGTTTCGTCGTAGACCATGAAGTCACTTTCGCCGACTTGAAAGGAACCCTGACTTTTTTTGTTCATCAATTTTTCGGTCCCAACGTACAGATGCGTTTTCGACCCAGTTTCTTCCCCTTTACCGAACCCAGCGCTGAAGTGGACATCCAATGCGTAATCTGCCAAGGCAAAGGTTGCCCGGTCTGTAAGAAGAGTGGGTGGCTGGAAATCCTGGGTTCAGGAATGATCGACCCAGAAGTCTTCCGTTTTGTCGGGTACGATCCCGAGGTATTCACCGGTTTTGCTTTTGGATTAGGGGTCGAAAGGATTGCTATGCTCCAGGTAGGGTTAGGCGATATCCGCATTTTTTTTGAGAATAACCTGCAATTTCTGAAACAGTTTTAGAAACAGATTTTTTTGCCGCGCAGATAAAAAAGGGTGCAATGAAGGTCAGTTTCCAATGGCTGAAAGATTATATTGAGTTTTCCCTCACTCCGCTAGAATTGGCAGAAGCCCTGACCCATATAGGGCTGGAAGTGGAAAATCTCAGTGAATGGCAGCCAGCCTTTCAAGGGGTAGTGGTGGCCAGGACGGTCTCTTTCCACCGCCACCCCCAAAGCGATCATTTATCCATCTGCACCGTCAACGATGGCCAGAGGGATTATTCGGTCATCTGCGGGGCTCCGAACCTAAAGGTCGGCGAACGGGTAGCCTTGGCCTTAGAAGGATCTACCCTTCCTGTTGGCGGAAAGATCTCCCGGAGTTATTTCCATGGTATTCCCTCCGAAGGAATGCTTTGCTCGGAAAAAGAATTAGGGCTGAGTGAAGATGCCACAGGGATCATGGTTCTCGATCCCAACCTGCCACTGGGAGTACCCTTGGAAAGCGCTGTGGGCCTGCAAGATTGGATTTTGGAGGTAAACATAACTCCTAACCGCGCTGATTGCCTTTGCCTTTTGGGTGTGGCCCGGGAGGTTTCGGCCCTGACCGGACAACCTCTGCGTTATCCCTCCCCAAAGGAGATTGATGGAAGAGTGGTCGAAGGGTCTGGAACGACTGTTACTCTCGAGCGGCCAGATTTATGTCCGCGGTACGTAGCCCAGTTAATCTTGGGAGTCAAAATCGCCCCTTCCCCTTTTTGGATGCGCCGGCGCCTGGAAGCCGTGGGAGTTCGTTCCATTATTAACATCGTGGATGTAACCAATTACGTGATGTTAGAAATGGGCCAGCCACTCCATGCCTTCGATCTCGATCGCTTAGCGGAGAAGCGGATCGTTGTTCGAACTGCAGCCCCCGGCGAAAAATTCACCACGTTGGATGGAGTGGAACGGACTCTGCCGGAAGAGGCCTTGATGATTTGCGATGGTCAAAAACCCGCAGCCTTAGCTGGAATCATGGGAGGGTTAAATTCGGAAGTTCAAACCACAAGTGAGAATATTCTCCTGGAGAGTGCTTATTTTGACCCCATGGGCATCCGGCGAACCTCCAAGCGGATCGGTTTGGTTACCGAGGCATCACTTCGATTTGAACGAGGCATCGACCCCAATGGAGCCCTCCGGGCCGCTAATCGCGCTGCTGCCTTAATGGCCGAATTGGCCGGAGGAAAGATGGCCAGGGAAGCCGCGGACAATTACCCCCGTAAAATCGAACCCCAAAAAATCTTTTTACGGGAGCGGAGGGTAAATAAAATTCTGGGGACGGCGATCGCCCCCCAAGAAATTAAAAGTTACCTACAGAATTTTCATTTGCAAGTCGAACCGGAAAGCCCGGACACCTTCCGGGTGACCATCCCAACTTACCGGGTTGATCTGCAACGGGAGATCGATCTCGTCGAAGAGGTCGCCCGGCTCCACGGCTATCATCGGATTCCGATTACGCTACCTTGCGGAAGGGTATCCGCGGAGAAAAAAACCAAAATGCAACGGGCGGCTGAAAGAGCCAGGGATCTTTTCATGGCCTGCGGTTTTAGGGAAGTGATCAATTATAGTTTTATTTCCCCCAAGGCCCTCCAAGACTTGAAATTGTTTTCCCCGGACAAACGGGCCCAAGCTTTGCGGATTCATAATCCTTTAAGCGAAGATCAATCGGTGATGCGCACCACTTTGATTCCGGGTCTTCTGCAAGTGGCTCGCAACAATGTCCATCGGCAAAATCTCGACCTGAAACTTTTCGAGCTCGGTCGAGTTTTTTTCCCCCGGGACGATCAGGAATTGCCGGAAGAGATTGAAATCCTTTCTGGCTTCCTCTCGGGTTTCCGCGAGGAGGAATCCTGGTCTAAACCGAAAGCCGAGTGCGATTTTTTCGACCTCAAAGGAACCCTGGAGACGCTTCTCGACGGCCTGGGTGTTTCCGGATATCGTTTCCTCGCCTTGCAGGACGAACCTTTTTTACACCCCGGCAAGGCCTGCCAGTTGGAAGTGAATGGAAAGGTACTGGGCGAGATGGGAGAATTACACCCGGATGTGAGCGAGACTTGGGAACTCGATCAGCAAATATTAATTTTTGAACTGAACTTCCAGGCTTTAGCCGATGAAGCGGAAGAGCGCCGGTTTTTTAAACCGCTGGCCCGTTTCCCGGCCATCATCCGCGACCTTGCTCTGATTGTCGATGAAAAAATCGCCGCCGGTGACCTGTTACGAACGCTTTGGGAAACCAACAATGGCTTGATTACTGAAATCAAACTTTTCGATCTCTACCAAGGAAAGCCAGTCCCCCCGGGAAAGAAAAGCTTGGCTTTCCGGTTGAAATACCAAGAAGGAGATCGCACCCTAACCGATCGGGAGGTGAACCAATTGCACCAGAAGGTGGCAGACCTTCTGGTCGAACGCTACGGCGGAGTCCTCCGCTAAATGGAAAAAAGAATTTTCATTGGCAGAAAGAGAGTAGGATTCTTTTTAAAAAGGGTAGATTATTAAAACTTGAACTTGGAAAGGAGGGCCTGGATTATGACGAAGGCGGATATCGTGGAAACCATTTATGGAAAAGTAGGTTTTTCCAGGAAAGAATCTGCGGAAATCGTCGACCTAGTATTTGACCTTATGAAAGAAACCCTGGAAAACGGAGAAAAGATTAAAATATCCGGGTTCGGAAACTTCATCGTACGGGAAAAGCGTTCGCGTAAAGGAAGGAATCCTCAAACCGGCGAAGAAATTCAGATTTCTGCCCGTCGGGTCTTGACTTTCAAGCCGAGCCAAGTTTTACGCAAAGCCTTAAATACCGTTTGAGTTTCATCCCATAGAGGCGGCTTTGGGTTCTGCTGCCTTCAGGGTGATCGAAGGCCATGGAAAAAAAAATAAACTTTTCGATCCCCGAGAAACTTTACTATAAAATCGGTGAGGTCAGCCAAATCACAGGTGTTGAATCCTATGTTCTGCGCTACTGGGAATCGGAATTCAAGATTGTTACTCCCGGGCGCACGCACTCGAAACAACGTTTATACCGCAGGAAGGACCTGGAGCTGATCTTAGAAATCAAAAAACTTCTATATGAAGAAAAATTTACCATTGCTGGGGCCAAGAAGAAATTGCAAAAGATGAAGGCTGGACGAGATAAACAATTGGAACTTGAGTTTCCCGAAAAAAAATACCATGACGCCCTCTTGCATGTTCGCAGGGATCTGGAAGACTTGCGGGGCCTTCTAAGCAAAAGGAGAGTTGACAGCCCAACGTAAAAATGATATGAAAAAATAAAAATCGGGGCGTAGCGCAGTCTGGTAGCGTACCTGAATGGGGTTCAGGTGGTCGCTGGTTCAAATCCAGTCGCCCCGACCACAAAAATCGCTATGGGCGGGGAAAATGAAGGGTGAGATCCACCTCAGCCTTCATCGAGGACGAAAGACCTCGGGACCTTTGCGGATCCCGCCGGAGCGAAGTCCCTCCATCCTGTCATTTCTCTGCTTTGAGTCCCGCAGGAGAGAAAATATGAAAGCCAAATTCGTTTCTTTTTTTATCATTCCCTGCATTTTTATTCTTGGGGGGTGTGTGACGGCCTCTGTTCAAAAAGATCTGGTTTGGTCAAAGGATTTTCAACCTCAACAATATCAACTACTGGCCGTGATCGATATGGACCCGCAAATTCAATTCGCCGAATATGTCGCAGCTGAGCTGCTGAAGAAAGGTTATAAAATCAAAGAAGGGTCTACGACGCGCCAGATGCTGAAAAAAGAAGGATTGCTGAAGGAAGAATTTCTGGACCCGCCGACCTTGAGTAAAATTGGAAAGATGCTCAAGGTCCAGGGAATTGTCTTGTGCAGCGTTTTAGAGTTCAGCCGGTTCCGGGATTCTTACCGGTTGAATATCAAAATGGTGGCTCCGGACACCGGCAATATACTCTGGTTTGCCCAGGGTGCGATGGAAGGTAAAAAGGGACAAAAGAGCAGCGAACTTTTGCAACGAATTGTCGCTTCTTCTTTAAAAAAATTACCTTCTGCCCCTTAAAGGTTTCTTCCTGAAAAGCTGCGGTTATTGCCTCTATGTTTTTCATCCGTGCTCTTTTGCTTCTTCTTTCCAGGATTCTCCCCAGCGTGAAAAATCTTGACAATCGAAGGGCGTCATTGTAATGATCAAACTAAAAACGGGAAATGTATAGAATGAGAATTTATGCGGAGGTTGATC
>JAURYC010000224.1 GCA_030654105.1 Deltaproteobacteria bacterium | reverse complement strand
TGTTAAGATTCTCCAGGGCCCACTGCATTTCTTCCCCGGTCACCGGATGTACCCCAAATTTTTTGTGGGCCGTGCGAATGGCTTCATCCATGGCGATTCCGGTAACGACTCCCCTATTATAGAAGACGGTACCAACACGGGTAAATGAGATGTTGCCCTTCATGGCGCCATAGACCTTGTCAATGATCTCCTGGATGATGGGGAAATCCCGCCCCACGCCGTTGAAGTTGGTTGAGTAATAACCCGCGGCGCCCGGACCCGCAGGCATGACGTCCTCTTCAGACCCGCACCACCAGACCCCGAGGATTCGGTTTCTGGGAAACCCGAGCCTGGCCGCCTCTTTGAGGGGGACGGTGCAGGAGACGCCCCAGTTACGATTGATGACCCAGTCAGCTTTATAACGCCGGACAATATCCATCCACTGGGCTTTTTGATCTATCCCGGGCCAAGGCACGGGGAAGTGCTGCACCTCGAAGCTGTACATCTTGGCCATTTCATCTAAGAGGGGTTTGGTTTCCTGCCCGTAAGGGATATCGATATGGAGGTTGGCGATTTTTAATCCTTTGAGCTTGTCCATTCCTCCCATTTGCTGTCCGATGAACTTTATTTTAGCTGTGTTTTGAGACCAGTAGTTGGTAGGAAAGGTAAAGGCCCAGGGAAAAACCCGGCCGTCTGAGGCATCGGCGCGGCCATAACCCATAAAAATTAGAGGTATCTTATCCCGGGCGGTGCGGTCAAGCAGGGCATAAGAGATCCCTGTGGCAAAAGGGTGCATATAGGCAGGGTTCTTGGATTTAACCCGTTCATAACACTCCACCCCCCTGGCAGTGTCATAGGCAGTCTCGCACTCTTCATATTTATATTTGATCCCGTTGACCCCCCCCTGCATGTTTCTGAGTTCCATCAAGTCTTCCCATCCACTCCCAGTCCCGCTGCCGCCTGGGGCAAATGGGCCGGTTCGATAGATCAGGCAGGGGACATATTGCGTCGGAGCTTCCTTCTGCTGGGCTTGCACCAGGTTTGGCGGGGACATAAGGCCGAATACCAAAACGAATAACAAAAGTGATAACAAATTATTCCAAAAACGTCTCATGGTAAATCCCTCCTTTCTTGATCTTGGCCCTTCTTTTAAATTAACTTCTGATCGATCAACCACGCGCATAAAATACTCACCCCCTTCCAGGCGCGTCATCATTATTTTTCTATCATCAGCCATGCATTGCCTTTTTTAATAAGGGAAAGGCCATAACCGGAGTTTCTCTTTCAATGTTTGCCATAACCGAGCCAGACCATAAGGCTCAACGATAAGGAAAAAGATGATCAGTCCTCCGAAAATAATCAACTCGATGCAGGCCAGAAGGTCAGATCTGAGCACAGTCCCAAAAGATCTGGAATACTGGTTGATAAAAATGGGCAGCAGGGTGATGAACCCTCCCCCGAAGAAGGAGCCGAGGACACTCCCCATGCCCCCGATAATGATCATTCCTAAAAGATGGAAGGAGACCATAAGGTTAAAGGCCTCGATATTGGCTGCTCCATAATAGGTGAAGGTGATCAAGCCTCCAGCCACCCCGGCATAAAAGGAGCTCACGGCAAAAGCTAAAAGCTTGTGCCGGAACAGCGAAATGCCGATAATCTCCGCGGCCACGTCCATGTCCCTGATGGCCATCCAGGCCCGGCCAACCTGGCTCCGTACCAAATTCTTACCGAAGGTGGTCAGCAAAACCACAAAGCAGAGGACCAGGTAATACTTTTTTAACGGCGTGTCGATCGGCCAAGCGAAGACCTGCATGGGAGGGGTATCCACAGTTCCGAAAACACCGCCGCTGATCCATTTCCAATGGGTCAACCCCCACTCGATAATAAACTGAGCTGCCAGGGTGGAAACCGCTAAATAAAATCCTTTGATTCGTAAGGAAGGGATGCCGAAAACAGTGCCAACCGCAGCCGCAACCAGCCCACCGCCCAAGAGGCTTAGGAGGAGCGGAACTTCGTAACGCCCATACAAGATCAACGATGCATAGGCTCCCACGGCCATAAAGGCGGCATGTCCTAAAGAGAGCTGCCCGGCGTAGCCGGTCAGAAAATTCAGGCCTAAGGCGGCCAGCGAAAAGACTAAGAAGGGAATCAATATGCTGCTGAGCCAGTACTCGCTGGCCAAGAATGGCATTCCTATAAAGCCCACAATTAGAATGAGGATCATGCCCCATCGGTCCAAGGGAATGGGGAAAATGGCCATGTCTGCCCCGTAAGTGGCCTTGAACACGCCGCACTCTCGGTAAATCATAGAATTAACCCATCATTACATTCTTCGGTTAATTACTTAGTCTCAAAAACTATTCGGACTAGCAGATGAATAATCAGGCATTGGCGATGCCCTCTCATACCCTCTCAATGATCTCTCGGCCAAACATTCCATAAGGCTTGAACCAAAGAACCAGCAGGGCCAAAAGATACGGAAAGAAGGTCTGGATTCCTCCCCCCACATAGGGACCAAGGAATACTTCGGCCAGGTTCTCAGAGGCTCCTACGACGAGGCCGGCGATGATCGCTCCCGGAATGCTGTCAATACCGCCCAGGATCAGAACTGGCAGGGCTTTCAGGGCAATCAGCGAGAGGCTGAACTGCACTCCGAGGCGGCTGCCCCACATGATGCCTGCAACCAAGGCAACCACTCCGGAGATGGCCCAGGTAATGGCCCAGGCTTTATTAAGAGGAATGCCCACGGAGAGTGCTGCTTCATGGTCATCAGAAACAGCCCTCAGCGCGCGGCCCGTCCTGGACTTTTGAAAAAACCAAACCAAACCGAAAACCAATGCACCAGATAGAGCCGCCCCCACCAGATCAAATTGACTGATCATCAATCCCTTGACCTCAAAAGGGATGTCAGAAATTCCAATATTAAGCCCCTTCGGGTCTGTACCCCAAATCCCCTGGCCTATCCCTTGCAGAAGGAATCCCAGTCCTATCGTGGCCATAAAGAGAGCAAGGGGGGGGCGGGCTACCAGAGGACGAAGCACAATTGCCTCAATGGCGATGGCCAGCGCAATCATTAGGACCAGGACGGCAAGAATGGCAAGCCATAAAGGAAAGATAGTGAGGAAACCCACCAAGGCCAAGGCGGCAAGGAGGGTCATATCTCCCTGGGCGAAGTTGAAGACGCCAGAAGACTTGTAGATCAGGACAAACCCCAGGGCCACTAAAGAATACATCACTCCGACGAGAAGTCCACCAATGGCCACCTCTATTGCGAATATCACAACGTACCCTCCTTCTTACGCTTCCTTACTCTTCACTTTTACGCCGAGGTTCCGAGATAGGCTTTGATGACCTTTTCATTATTTCGAATCTCCTCCGGTGTGCCTTCCCCAATTTTGTCCCCGTAATCAAGAACCACCACCCGATCGGAGATGTCCATTACCACCCCCATATCGTGCTCTATCAGGGCAATTGTGGTCTCCAACTCTTCGTTGGCATCCAGAATGAAGCGGGCAATATCTTCCTTTTCCTCCAGGTTCATCCCGGCCATGGGTTCATCTAAGAGAAGAAGCTTGGGCTCGGCAGCTAAAGCCCGGCCCAGCTCGACCCTCTTCTGGAGTCCATAAGGAAGCATGCCTGCGGGCGTTTTGCGAATGTGTTCGATCTCCAGCCAATCAATGACCCGTTCCACTACTTGCCGGTGCCGAATTTCTTCTTTTTGAGCAAAACCCCAGTAAATTCCCTGGGAAAAGAAATTGGAGCCCATTTTCAGGTTTCTGCCTACCATGATGTTATCCAGAACTGTCATCCCTTTGAAGAGAGCCACGTTTTGAAAGGTCCGGGCAATCCCCAAGGAGGCAATGTGGTGGTGAGACAGAGTGGTTAGGTCCTTGTCCTCAAAAAAAATATGGCCCCGCGATGGATGATATACTCCATTAATAACGTTAACCAAGGAAGTTTTTCCTGCCCCATTGGGCCCGATAATGGCCAGGATCTCCCCCTTATGAATCTCCAGGCTCACTCCGTTCAACGCCTTCAAAACGCCAAAGCTAATGTGGACATCTTCAACGCAGAGCATGGGATGACGGGTGTTTTCATTCATCACTCATGTCTCCTGAATGCTTAGAATGATATGACTTTTTCCTCAAAGATTTCCACATCGCGGATCTTTAAAAAAGCGCGGATGCTTGCCGTTCGCCCATCTTCATAGGTGATCTTAGTCTCTACATCCAACCCTTCTTTGCCGGAATAAAGGGCATCGATGATATCCGCGTATTTCTGGGCAATGAAACTTCGGCGAATCTTGCGGGTCCGGGTGATTTCGGCGTCGTCAGGGTCCAATTCCTTGTGCAGGATCAAGAAGCGCTTAATCTGGGCACCCCGGAGCTGTTCCTCCCTGTTCAAGCTGGCATTGACTTTTTTTACTTCCTGAGAGATCAGCTCATAGACTTCCGGCTTTTGGGAGAGGTCGGCATAGGATGTATATCCAATATTTCTTTTTTCCGACCAGTTGCCAACGCTCTCCATATCGATATTGATCATGGCCGTCACATATTCCTGGCCTTGCCCCAACGTTACAACTTCCCTGATGTAGGGGCTGAACTTTAGCTTGTTCTCTATGAACTGCGGGGCGAAGATGGTGCCATTGGCCAGGGTGCTCACGTCCTTGGCCCGGTCGATGATGATCAGGTGGTTGTCTTTATCGATGATTCCGGCATCTCCAGTGTGTAACCACCCATCCTTCAAGGCTTCGGAAGACGCCTCTGGGTTTTTATAATAACCCTGAAAAACCCCCGGGCCCTTGATGAGGACTTCTCCCCCCTCGCTGATCTTGATTTCGGTCCCAGGGCAAGGTATCCCCACAGTCTCCAATTTGACCTCATCGTCGGGCTGGTACGTGCACATCGCGCTGGTCTCGGTTAGACCGTAGACTTGCTTTAAATTCACCCCGATGGATCTGTAAAACTGGAACACTTCCGGGCCGAGGGCAGCCCCCGCCGTATAGGCATAGCGTATCTTTCTCATCCCCAGATTGTCCCTGAGAGGGCCATAAACGAAGAACTCTCCGAGGGCATAAAGAAGGCGAAGGCTAAAGGGGATGGCCTGCTGTTTTAATTGATGGGTGGACACCCGCTGGGCCACATTATTAATAAAAAAGTTGAACATCTTCTGTTTAATCCAGGCGGCATCTTCCATCTTGACCCGAACGGTAGTCAGAATGTTCTCCCAGATCCGAGGTGGGCAGAAGATGACGGTAGGGCCTACCTCGCGCATATCACGCATGACCGTTGTTGCCGCCTCCGGACAGTTGATGGTAAACCCGATATCTAAAAGCATGGCTAAAGAATAGATGGAATCCCCGATCCAGGCCATGGGCAGGTAGGCCATGACCTGATCCGAATCCCGATACTCCTCGGCCTTAGAAATGAGCCGGACATTGGTGAGGAGATTGGAGTGGGTCAGGACCACTCCCTTGGGATTCCCCGTGGTGCCCGAGGTATAGGCGATGAGCGCGGTATCTTCTCCCTTTCCTTTCTGCACCTCTTGCTCGAAAAAGTCAGGACGGTCCTTCTCGAAGTTCAGGCCCAAGGCCTGAACTTCCGTAAAACTTTTTATGAAGGGTTGGTTGTAGTGGCGCATTCCTCTGGGGTCATCATAAATGATCATTTCCATTCTGGAAACCTTCGCCTTGAGGGCCAGCATTTTGTCCACCTGTTCCTGATCCTCGGCGACGACGAACTTAGCTTCAGAGTGTTCGATGATATATTCTAGTTCTTTTTCGATGGCGTCCTGATAAAGTGGAACCGGGATGCCCCCGAGGCATAATGCGGCCATCTGGGCCCAGTAGAGCTGGGGTCGATTGTCTCCGATCACGCTCAACCTATCCCCCCTTTGGAAACCCAAAGAAGCCAGCCCCAGGGCAAATTTCTTGGTGTTTTCATAATAATCCGCCCAAGAGTAGGATTGCCATATGCCCAGGTCTTTTTCCCGAATGGCAATCTTGCCTTTGCCATACTTTTTGGCGTCATCCATTAAAATCTGAGGGATTGTGCCGTGTCCATTTCCCATGGCCAATTTTTTTCAGATCCCACTTTCTATTTCAGATACGTTTTAGATAGTTGGATCCAGAGGGGAATTTTTTTATGTATCTGTGAGAGGAAGGTACTATAATTCCCCTTACGCAAACTCTGCGCCAGCATTCCAAAAGAACTCCCTTCGCTTTAAAAAAGACAATAGAAATAAAGAGTTCTAATCATTTCAAGAGCATTTTTTTAAGAAATTCAAATATAAATGAATCTATGAATTGGGGTGTTTTTCAACAAAATAGTTGCTTAATTTAAGTAACTATTTGAATTTTTAAATGTTGTTGATACGAGGAGTTATTGGACTAAAAGGGAATTTTATCCCCAAAAAATTTGGAGATTTCTCGGCAGGCAGGGATTAGAGATGATATTTTGGGACTTTTCGGTAGGGGGCATGTGGCAGGCAGATGGGCGAAGCCAAACCTTCGACTCCCCGACCTGAAGGTCGAGGTTTACCTTCGACCCGAGTTCAGGCCGAGGGGTTTAGGGTTGACCATGAGCGGCGCTTCTTTACGCCGCCTTCAAAGGCGGGGTTTGGCGCTGCCGAAGGGGGCAAAATCGGGCAGAAATACCCTTTCCCCTTTTAACCGAATCTGTCAATCACTTCTTTTAGGAAGAAATCCACACCAAACTTGAAACTACCTGCAGGGTCAATCTTGACTTTCAAAGTTAATTCGCGGCCGGATATTTTTTACGGGGTTTCAGGAGAGGTGGTATTTCTGCACTTTTTGATAGAGGGTTTTGCGGTCGATGCCCAGAATTTTCGCCGCGCGGGATTTATGGCCATTCGTTTGTTTGAGGACAAAGGCGATATGCTCCTTTTCCAACTCCTCCAGACTGACTAATTGAGGGGAATGAGTCGTAGATTTTTCCAGAGTCTCGGCCAATGAAAACCGTGGGAGACTCCTGGGCGTGATCATTTCTCCTTCTTCCAGGATCATGGCGCGCTCTATGGAGTTCTCCAGTTCCCTCACGTTTCCTGGCCAGTTGTGCTTCACGAGCATTTCCATAGCGGCGGGGGTAATCCCTGTGATTGGTTTTTTCCGCTTCCGGTTATACCGCTGGATGAAGTATTGAATCAAAGGAGGAATGTCTTCCTTCTTCTCCCTCAAAGGCGGCAGGTGGATCGGCACAACGCTCAGCCGATAGAAAAGATCCTCCCGAAAGGTCTTCCGGGCTATGGCTTCCCTTAAGTTCTGGTTGGTGGCGGCGATGATGCGCACATCCACCCGGATCCGCTGGATTCCACCGACAGGTTTAAACTCTCGCTCCTGGATGGCCCGCAAAAGCTTGGATTGCGTGTTTAAAGTCAGGTTGCCCACCTCGTCAAGAAAGAACGTCCCTCCGTTGGCCAATTCCAGTAATCCATGCTTGGTGTTAACCGCGCTGGTAAAGGACCCTTTCACGTGTCCGAAGAGCTCGCTCTCCAGAAGAGTCTCCACCAGGGTGTTGCAGTCTACGGCCACGAACTCTTTTTCTTTCCGCGGACTGAGCTGGTGAATGGCCTGCGCCGCCAGTTCCTTGCCGGTGCCGCTCTCCCCGGTGAGCAACACCGTGCTTTCCACTGGGGCGACTTTGCGGATGATTTCCATAACGCGCCGCATCGCCTTGCTCTCTCCAATAATGGGTTCGAATAACTCTCGGGCATCCAGTCGCCGCCGCAGCTGTTCCTTCTCGAAATAAAGTTTCCGGCGCTCAGCCGCACGGGCCACCACGATACGGAGCTCCTCCGGGCTGCAGGGTTTGGTGAGGTAATCGTAAGCTCCGAGCTTCACCGCCTTTACCGCACTCTCAATGGTAGGATAACCGGTAATCATGACCCCGATCACATCCGGGTCTTGTTCCTTTAACTCCCTCAGCGTCTCCATGCCATCCAATCCCGGCATTTTTAAATCGATCAGCGCGAGGTCAAAAGATTCTTCGGCTACCCTTTCCAAGGCCAGCCGCCCGCTCTCTACTGCCTCTACGGCGTACCCGTCTTTGAGAAGAACGCGGCGGAAGCTGTCCCGGATAACCTTCTCGTCGTCCACGATCAATATTTTCGCAGGTCTGCGCTCCTCGCTCATGGTTAAGGTTCTTTCTTGTCTCTCCCTTTCGCTTTCCACCCGGTGAGCCGGCGATGGCAATAAATACGCTTAATTTTTTGGCTTTAAGCCGGAATATCTTCAGTTTCTGCCCGCACCGGAAGCTCGATGGTAAACGTGGCCCCTGCCCCTTCTCTGCTCTTGACCCAGATTCGGCCACGGTGTTTCTCTACGATGCCATAAGACATGGACAAGCCCAAGCCCGTACCTTTGCCAACTTCTTTGGTGGTGAAAAAGGGGTCAAAGATGCGGGTTAGATGTTCTTCTTTGATGCCGCAGCCGGTGTCGATAAATTCGACGATCACGGTATTTTGCTCCGGTCCCAGTTGCGTACGAACGGTGAGTGTCCCCTGGCTTTCCATGGCCTCGGCGGCATTCAGGATGATGTTCATGAATACCTGGTTTAACTGGCCGGTGTTGGCCAGGATCGGGGGAAGATTCGGGTCCAGGTCCTTGACGATGCGGATATTATGGAAGAGGGCCTGGTTCTCTAAAAGGGAAATCCCTTGAACCAGGGCCCGGTTGAGGTCCGTGGGTTCCATCTTATAAGACGTTTGGCGGGCAAACTCCAAAAGGCCTTTCACGATCTCTTTGCAGCGGGTGGCTTCCTCACAAATGCGCTCCAAGTCTTCCACCCGTGGATCATGGGAGGATAGGTCTTCCAGAAGCATCTTGGAGAAGATCAATATTCCCCCCAAAGGATTATTGATCTCGTGGGCCACACCTGCCGCCAGTTTTCCCAGGGAGGCCATCTTCTCCGATTGTAACAGCTGGAGCTGGGTTTCCTGAAGCTCCCGCTCCATTTTAATCTTTTCCCGCAGGTCGGTGAAGATTCCGAAGCTGGCAATCTCTTTTCCACCTTCGGAGATGATGGCCGCGGAGATGTTAATGGGAATCTCTTCTGCGGTTTTATTCAATGAGGTGAACTGGGATGGTTCCAACCTGCCCACCCCACCATATTCCGGGGAACGTAACCGGCGCATGATTTCTTTGGCCACACCGGAGGGGTAGAGCTGGGTGATATGCACACTGGCGATGGCTTCTTCAGAGCGGTAATCTAAAAGTCTTTCCGCGCTTTTGTTGAAGATGATGATCTTCCCCTTCATGTCCGCCGCGATGATCCCATCAACAGAATTTTCGATCAGGTTGCGTAAAAAGTCGTTGGCTTTGCGCAGTTCGTTCTCGATGCGCTTGGTTACGGAAACATCCCGCAGGTAGGCGTAGGTTTTCATCGCCCCCTGGCGATCTTTGACCGTGGTAATGCAGATTTCGGTTTCCTTAGGTTCTCCCGCGGCATTGAGAATCTCCAGCTCGGAGCACACCCGCAGATCCACGTTGGGGTCGCGGCGTTCAAAAAGCGCCTTAATATACGCTCGATTTTTTTCATCAAACAGGGCGTTAAAATTTAGCCCCATTAAAAGCTCTATGGGGTAGCCCGTTATCTCCACGGCGCTTTTGTTGGCCAGTTCAATATGGTCATCTTCTCCGATGGCCAAAATGCCATCGTTGGCCTGTTCCACGATACGCCGGAAACGGCCTTCGGATTTTCGCAGTTCCTCCTCTAATTTTTTCGTTTCCGTAACGTCTTCCACCACCACTTCTAAGATCCGCCCTTGGCGGTCGAAGATCGGGTAGGTGCGCACATGATAACTTCCCTTGAGACGGGGATTCTCCATTTCCCCGAAGGCCGGCTTGCCCGTCTCCAGGGTTTGGGTAACCGGACAACCGGGGCAAGGATCCCCCTGTCCGCGAAAAACTTGATGGCATTTATTTCCGAAAAGTTCCCCCGGGGTGAGCCCGTAATCCCGTAAAACGGCCGTATTGGCTCTCAGCACGGAATAATTCGCATCTTCAACGAAGACTCGATCGGTGATGGCATTGAAGGCGGCTTCCCATTCGGCCCGGGTTTGCAGGACTTGTTCATAGAGAGCGGTCTTTTCTCCCTCCACCTGGGCCAACAGGTTCTGCAAAACCTCGTTTTCCTTCTTAAGTTTGGCCAGTTCTTTCTGGACATTCAGGCGCAATCGCTCTCTCCCGTGAATCTGGCAGGTTCCTACTCCTTATTATATTAACAAACTTGACTGCAAAACTCAATTTTAGCTTGGCGCCTCCGAGTTTTAACAAATTGCGGCTGGATTTTCAATAGTTTTCGCGTGCAGGGATCGTAATTATATTCCTCCCTCCCGTAGAGATGCTCTCATGCCCTCTTGACAAGGTTATCCAGAAAGCGACGATACCGAT
>JAURYC010000223.1 GCA_030654105.1 Deltaproteobacteria bacterium | reverse complement strand
TCTGGAACCATGGCCTGACACCTCCCCATGTTTTTCTAAAACATGTAGCATAGTCAGGCATTGATGTCAACCATATAATTCATTATGTATCGTTGTAGAGCTAAGATTGCCCAAGAAGTGTTGATTCCCCCTATGGTTCACCGGGAATTGCTGGGGAAGATCGGTATGGAGTCAGAACAGATCGACAAGGCGCTCAGAGGATTCCTATGCGTAACTAACCTCCATCCATTGGACCCGGCGACAGAAATAGCGATCTCCGGCCTGGACGAAGGAGAAAAACAAGCGGTCGGTCTCGCTTCGAACATGAAAGGGAATGTTTTGCTTTTAATGGATGACCATGCGGGAAGGGAAGTGGCTAAAAAGCTGAACATTCCTACCACCGGATTAATTGGCCTTTTATTATTGGCAAAAGGGAAAGCACTTATTGGTTGCATAGGACCTCTTATAGATAAATTACGCCATCAAGGATATTGGCTTTCTGATGACGTGGTAGATATTAGCAAACGCCTCGCCGGCGAAAAATAACTGACCAGATGGCTCATGGCCCATTCCCTATCGCCCAGAGCCTGTTATTCATTGCCTATCGCCTGTATTTTTATCGCCTTTTTTAATTTCTAAAGATTCCATATAACCACCGGGACAACTCGCAAGGCGTGATGAAGCTGACCTCCCGATCGGCAACATTTACTTTCTGCTCCAGGGACGAATTCAGCAGGGCGAATTTTTCCGGCTGGTAGACATCCAGGAAGCTTCTAACGGATCGGGACAGCTTCGATTGTTTTAATAATGTATATTTGACCTCCAGCCCATAGCTTTTCCCGGCATGCTCGATTATGAAATCAACTTCCGCCCCGGCTTTGCTGCGCCAAAATTTTATCACCGCCGGCAAAGGGGCTGATTTATATATTTCGGTAAATACCCAATTCTCCAGAAGCTGCCCTCTATCCGTTCGCAGGTCCAGAGCGGGGGAAAAATTATTGAGTAATTGATTCCGGATGCCGTTATCAAGGAAAAAGACTTTCGGGGCACCGATAATTTCGCGCCGCTTCCCGCCGGCAAAGGGAGGTACAATCTTAACAACGTGGCTTTCTTCCAGAATCTCGACGTAGGAACGAATCGTTCCCACGTCAACCTGGCAGATGGAGGCCAATTCGGAAAAATTCACCATTTGGCCGATCTGGCCAGCCAGAAGGGTCAGCAATTTTCGAAAAGCGTCTACCCGTTTGATGCGGAAGAGATCCGATACATCTTTGAGGATGAGCGCTTCCACCAAATCATTGAGGAGCATATTTTTTTCGTCAGGATTTTTGGCGAGATAAACTGCCGGGTAGCTTCCGTAAATCAATTGATGAGCGACGATCTGGTCGCCTGTGTGGCGAGCGGCCACAGGATTGGCGGGGTGGGCATGGCCCATCAGCTCACTCATGCTGAAGGGCAGGAGCCTCTGCCGGGTGGCCCTTCCGGCCAAAGATTCTCTGGTTTTGCTCATGAGATGAAAAGCCGATGAGCCGGTGATGAAGATTGGGAGATTCAAGCGGGCATCGATTAGCCCTTTGACAAACAAACCCGCTTCCTCAAGGTGCTGGATTTCATCGATAAAGATGGCTTTTATAAAAGAATAGTGCTGTCTCAGGAGGTCGATAAAATCAGCGGCTGGCTGACATTCCAGCTTTAAAAGGGGATCTTCCATGTTTAGAAAGAGGATGTCAGGGATATACCGGTGAAGAAGACGCCAAACCAGCGTCGATTTCCCGGCCTGGCGAGGCCCCACTATTAGGAGAGCCCGGTTCCGTTGCAGGGGTGTCTTTTCAACTTCCCGAGTAATGTATAGATCCGGAAGGAATCGATCAATGAATTCCTCCGCTTTATCCGGCTGAATCAACCACGGATTAAATTGCTTGAGTCTGTTCTGAATTTCAAGGGATAGCATTTTCCCACCTTGAAATCAAAATTATCATGGCTAATATTGATTGTCAATCAAAATTAGACTGATTAAACAGGATTTCGCTGATTTTTTCATAAGTAAAATGCCTATTCCGGTGATTCCGGCCAGCTATTCCGGCGCAAAGCAGTCACCCAACACCCGCATGGGAAAACAGCTCTCTTCCGAAGCAACTTATGGGAGATCCAACTGCTGATGGTCTCGTAAAAAGTCCTTTTTGCCCCATTTTCGTCATTCCCGCGAAAGCGGGAATCCAATTAATTCAAGTAGTTCTGTCCGCCTGAGGCGGACTGCTTTCGCAGGAGTGACGGTTTTTTTGACTTTTTACGAGATCATCAGTTTTGTTAATAAAAATATCCCAGACAATGTTATCGCAGCCGGCGTCCCCGCCAAGGTTATAAAGAAAATCACCCCACAAAGTGAATAACAGTTCTCATCCACGGCTCTCGCCTCCTAACTGAATTATTCAGTCCAGATTATTGTCAAGCAAATCATCTGTATACTCAAAAAATTTGCCTTTCTGATTAACTAAGAAAGCCTTGCAAGCTTAATTACGTCCTTTCTTAAAGCAAAGAAAGAAAGCTTCCGGGCATTGAAGACCAGACCAGCTGACTGAATTTTTCAGTCAGCTTATGTCTCCTCCTCCAACCTCTAGCTACCCTCATCCAAAATTCTTGACTATGTTATATTATTGTCGTAAAATGTGTCCTTAGAAGAAACATTATGAGTCGACAATATAATAAAACAACGAAGACCTTGGGACCCCAGGCAGCCCATCTGGTCACGACGCTCTATGACAAGAACAGAGTGATCTTTCGTCTGAAGGACATTCAGAAGATCCTCGCGCTAAACAATGCAAACGCCAGAAACTTCGTCAGGAAGCTTGTCGGTAGAGGTATTGTGACCAGGCTCAAACCCGGGCTGTTTATTCTGGTGCCTTTTGAGCTGGGCAAAGAAAGGGAGTATGCGGGGAATCCCCTCGTCTTGGCCCGTGAACTGTTTAACGGTAAAAATTACTACTTGTCCCACGGTACGGCGATGGAAATCCACGGGATGGTCACCCAGCCCCAATTCGTGATACAAGTTGCGACCCCGAAGAAGATTCGCTCCATCCATATCATGGGCACGGAATTCCGATTTATTCCCTGTAAAAGCGAGTGGTTCTTTGGTCTGATCCACCATTGGGTCACCAAGCAGGAAATGGTTACGGTGAGCGACCTCGAACGGACCGTTATCGACGGCCTCAGGCAGCCGGAGCATTGTGGAGGTGTCAGCGAAGTGGCCAAGGGCATTTGGATGCGCCGTGAGGCACTTCATGTTGGTAGACTGATTGAATATGCGCTTAAGATTGATGTGGGCGCTGTCATCCGACGATTGGGGTATATCATGGAACTCTATGAAATCGGATCGCAGACGGATAGAAAGATCCTTTTGGATCACCTTACCGATACATATGTGAGACTGGATCCGGTACTGCCGGCGGAGGGGAAATTTTTCAGGAGGTGGAGACTGCAGTTGAATGTACCCCCCGATGAGCTCCTGTCTGTCGGGAGGACCTGATGATCGCCCAGCGGAACCTGTCCCTGTTGTCGAACCGTCTTGCCCGAAAGGGCGGTCGTCGAATTCCGGAAGCGGTCCTTGAACGGGACTACTGCCTGTCCTGGTTTCTGGTGGGCTTATCTGGAACGATCCTTCGAGACATCCTGGCCTTCAAGGGGGGAACGGCCATCAAGAAATGCTACGTCCCCGACTATCGTTTCTCGGAAGACCTCGATTTCACCCTTCGCAATGAAGTTTCGTTTGAGCATATCCAGGAGCAATTTGACCAGGCTTTTAAGTATGCGCAGCAGGCCTCGGGGATCAAACTCAACATCAGCCGCATTGACCGGCACCCACACGAAAATAGCCATTCTTTTTTCATAGGATACGAGGGTCCCCTGCCTGGCGCCACGGGCAAGGAGGTCAAGGTGGACATCACGATTCGGGAGCGGCTTGTCTTCCCCATTGAAGGGAGACCGATCCTGAAAACTTACGCAGAATATGCGGATTTGCCGGCTGAGGCTATCATTGGTGTTTACACCCTCCATGAGATCGCTGCGGAAAAGATTGTCGCCATTTTTGACCCTGCCCGAAATGAACCCCGCGACCTTTATGACCTCTGGTTCCTCGTATCCCATGATTTCTTAAAACTGGGAGAATTAATAGACGCGGTCGGGCAGAAGATGCACTCGCGTGGAAAGGATTTGGCGAACACTCACGAAATCTTCATCAGAAAAGAAGCCCGTTTCAAAAAGCTCTGGAAATCGCGGCTTTCCTCCCAAATGGCGGAACTTCCCGAATTTGACCAGGTACACCGCCGCGTGGTGCGGGAGTTTCGACAGGCCGGATTTCAGGGCGATATCCACAAGTGATCACTTGCATGTCCTTCAAACTTAGGACCCGTTTGGAAATAACATGTACAAATTGTCATTCCCGCTTTCGCGGGAATGACGAAAATGGGGCAAAAAGGACTTTTTACGAAGCCATCAATACATCGTGAAATAAAGTTGTCTGAAAAGTTGTCTGAAAAGTTGCCTGAACTCCAAAAAATTGTAATAAACAATATGTTGAAAATTCCAGAATAACATATGCACAATTAGCTGGTATCACAGGCAAGTCAAGAGAGGCTATCAGAAAAAACATCAACAAATTGAAGGAGGCCGGACTCATAAAAAGGATCGGCCCAGATAAAGGCGGTTACTGGCAGGTATTTACTGATTATCTGAAATCGGATGACGAATAGCTCCGGCAGATGGTACTGGGGTAATCTGTGGATGAGAGTGTTATGAAACGTATTTTTGATCTGGCTATGGCCGGTTTTTTATTTTGTTTCTTGAGTGTACCGATTTTTGTTGTCGGATTGATAGTAAAGCTGACTTCCAGGGGGCCTGCCTTGTACTGGTCGGATCGGGTGGGGGTGGGCAACGAGATTTTCAAGATGCCGAAATTCAGGACGATGCGGATAGATACACCTGCGTTTGCGACCCACTTATTGAAAGAGCCCGATGCGTATCTGACACCGATAGGTCCCTTTTTGAGAAAATCAAGCCTGGATGAATTGCCCCAATTGTGGAGTGTTTTGAAGGGGGATATGAGTTTTGTGGGTCCCCGGCCCGCCTTGTTCAATCAAGATGACCTGATTGCTTTGCGGACGGAAAAAGGTGTTCATCGATTAATTCCGGGAATCACGGGATGGGCGCAGATCAATGGCCGAGACGATATTCCGATTCCCGTAAAAGTCTTTTTCGATGAATATTACTTAAACCACCGCTCTTTTGCCTTTGACCTTTATATTATCCTTTTGACTGTGCTAAAGGTTATTAGAAAGGAAGGCGTCCAGCATTAAAAAATCGTATGGCAGTATATTTGTGCAGTATATTTGTGCCTTGACACATTTACTGAAATAGTGTATATTTACCCCGTTAGAGAATAAAGTTCTCTAACGGGGTTTACATTAGGAGGTGATAAATATGGCAAAAGCAGAGATGACACGAGAAAGATTAAGTATTGATGTACTTCCTGAAGAACATAAACGAATAAAGGCCTACGCGGCTCTTCATGGAGAAACAATCCGGGAATATGTCGTTGAAAGTGTGCGGGAGCGTTTACGCCATGAAGCTGAAGAGAGAGGATTATCAGCTTTAACTATGAATCTAAATCAAGATCCTGTCTTAAAGGAATTATGGGATAACGAAAAGGATGCCGCATATGATAAAATATAAACGGGGAGATATAGTTCTCGTTGATTTTGGCTTTTCCGAAGGAACCGGATCTAAGAAAAGACCTGCCCTAATAATAAGTAGTGATAATTATCACAAGGGCCGACAAGAGGTAATCGTTGTGGCTATCACAGGGAATATAAAAAGGGTGCTATTCGGTGATACCAAGATAGATAAATGGAAAGAGGTAGGACTTATCTACCCGTCTTTGGTTACAGGAATTATACGAACAATAAAAGATAGCATGATAATTCACAAGTTAGGAACTCTACTGCAGCAAGACTTCCAAAAGGTACAAAAGAATCTTGGGAAGGCAATGGGATTCTAAAATGTGAATCACAAGTACGGGGGTCAGGTTTACACATTTGACAATTTCAAGCTCTTTTTTATTTGCTCAACCGTAACCCTTCAGTGACGGGGGGGAATTTGGCGGACATGGTGGAATTCAGTTTAGCGTATAGGGCTTGATTCTCATAGGTAGCTCCTTTTCAGCCTGGGGGAAAAAAGTTTAACCCCAGGCTTTTTTTCTTGACATATCTGTAGTGTATTAGTACAATATAGATATGAACAAATTACAACTCCAAACCAAACGCCAGAACCTCCTCCGCCAACTGCAAAACCTCGACCCCTGGATCGAAGGATCTCTCGTTTCCACGAGCCGAAAGTGCGGCAAAAAAAACTGTGCCTGCCACCACAATGGCCCCAAACATCCCGTCCTCTTCGTCACCGGGAAAGAAGCGGGCAAAACCGTCTGCCTCTACATCCCCCGCCAGCTCGAAGCGGAGGTGAAACAATGGGTCCAAAACTATAAGAAGCTTAAAGCTCTCATCCGACAGATCTCCGAAGTACAAAAAGAGATCATCCGCCTGAGGGAATGATGGCTACCTATCCCTGCTCCGAATGCCTCAAAAAACAGCAGAAGATCGATTCCCTCATGGAGGAGAATCAACGCCTCAAGCAGAAACTTAAATACCAACAGCGGAAGGAGAAAGAGGGGGTTTTCGGCTCCTCGACCCCCTCTTCCAAGCTCCCCGTAAAGGCCAATACGACCAACTCGGAGACCGGCAAACCCAAAGGCGCACAGTTAGGGCACAAAGGAGCAGGTCGGAAAATGTTCCAAGAGTCTGAAGCCGAACGGGTAGTGTCCGTGGAGGCTCAGGTCGGCTCAACGTGCCCCGATTGCGGGAGGCCGCTGGAAGAAAAAGGGATGCAGGAGCGACTGGTGATCGAAAGTCAGCCTCTGAAGGCCAAGCGGGTACTCTTTCGGCTTCCCAAGAAGTACTGTCCTCATTGCCAAAAGGTGTTTCAGGCTCACGCCCCGGAGGTTCTTCCCAAAAGCCTTTATGGCAATCAGTTGATCACGACGGCAGCGGTCATGCACTACCTGCACGGCATCCCGATGGGGCGGGTCTGTGAACAGACTGAGATTGGCCCCGGCAGCCTGGTGGAGATTTTTCATCGCCTGGCAAAACTCTTCGAGAAGGTTCCCGCTCAGTTGATCGAGCAGTATCGCCAAGCTCCGGTCAAGCATGCCGACGAGACCGGGTGGCGAACGGAGGGGCAAAATGGCTATACTTGGCTCTTTGCCACCGAAAAGCTGAGTATCTTTCAATTTCGCAAATCAAGATCGGCGGAGGTGGCCCGGGCGGTATTCGGAGGAAAGCCCCTTCCGGGGGTTCTGGTGGTCGATCGCTATGCGGGATACAACAAGGCACCGTGTGCCATTCAATACTGCTATGCGCACCTTTTGCGGGAGGTCGAAAACCTGGGAAAGGAGTTCCCCGATTCCGGGGAGGTGCAGGGATTTGTTCATACCCTCATCCCCCTTCTGTCATTGGCGATGGGGCTGCGCAGCCAACCACTCTCCCGGGCGAAGTTTAAGGCCAAAGCCACCGAGGTCAAGTCCCAGATTGTTGCTGCTGTGGAAAGCCCGGCCCAACATCTAGGAATCCGACGCATCCAGGATATCTTCCGCGAGAACCACGCGCGCATGTACCACTGGGCCAATGACCGCAGGATCCCTGCGGACAATAACCTTGCGGAAAGGGATCTCCGGCCTACCGTCATTGCCCGCAAGGTCAGCTTTGGCTCCCAATCGGACGCGGGCGCCCATACCCGGGGGGTACTGATGACGGTCTTGGGTTCTCTCAAGAAACGAGGGGTAGAGGTCGCCACTCACCTAAAACACATCCTGGACGAACTGGCTAAAAACATCCACCAAGACCCCTTCTCCCTCCTATTCCCAATAGATCCTCCCATTCCTTAGCCTACCAACCTCACCTAATGCTCGATGAAAACCGCCCATTGCTGGGGAGGGAACCCTTTTCCCTCCGCACGCCATACCCACCCGTCACTGAAGGGTTACGCTCAACCTTCTTGTTCAGCTTGCTATCCTCATCCAATGTCATCTGAAAGTGACGGCTACCCTGAGATACTGCCGATTCACCTATTCCGAAAAAGTTGAATATGACGAGTATTATTTGAATCACAGGTCATTTTTTTTGACTTGAAAATACTGTTTTTGACGTTTCTGAAGGTCGCTCGCGCGGAAAACGTCAGCCGCTGATTCCGGGATTTTTTGAAAACAGAATTTATAAAAATACCCTCTTGAATACCCGCCAGCTTGCTGGCGGGATGAAAAGAGGTTCGCCGAAGGCGAAGGGTTTTCTTTGAAAAATGGTTGTGCTATACGATTAGGTATGAGCACAATTCGAAGGACTCATCATGCTATATATGATCTGAAGTATCATTTGGTTTGGGTACCTAAGTATCGAAAGAAAATATTTACTAAGGAAATAATATCCTTTAGTAAGGGGGTTTTTAAGGAGATTGCTGAGCAATATGAATTTGAAATAGATACCATGGAGGTTATGGAAGATCATGTGCATCTCTTACTTTCGGCTCCTCCGCGGTATTCGCCAGCCCAGATTGTGCAGATTTTGAAAAGTATTTCCGCAAGGGAAGTTTTCGAGAGATATCCTTCTTTGCGAAAGGTCCTTTGGAAACACGAGCTTTGGAACGACGGCTATTTTGTTCGAAGCGTAGGCGATAAAGTTACGGCTGAGGTAATTCGGCGATATATCAAATATCAGCATAACGAAGAGCAATTACGTTTTCAATTTTGAGTTTTTGATGCCCCCCAGCTTGCTGGGGGGTAATTCACTATTTGGTCTATGCAACTAAGAATTTAACAGGTTTTAAAATAATGAAGGATGTGATGTTTAGTGAAGAGAGCAGGAGATATTTTGAACCATATTTGTTTGCAGACGTTGACTTTAAGGTTTTTCAAAAGAATGTTTTCAATAAATATAAAGGTACAAACTCAATCGAGTATAGTGAAGTTTTAGCCTTTGTTTTACAAGAGACGAATTACCTTTCGAAAGACTTGGACAAAACCCTCAAAAATATTGGAGTGGAAAAAGTAGATAATCCACTTCAGAAAAATAATCCTTTTTTGAGTTTTCCTATAGATGATGTAGATTCTTTACTCATAAAGGAGAAATCTCCCAATGGGTACAGGGCCTCCTTAGCAGAAGCGACGAAACTTTCTAAGAAACCGAAGATAAATTTTAAGAAATATAATTGTATCGACGGGATAGAGAGAATTTTAGTTAGCCTAATTAATGATGGCTCAATCATCACAAGGTTCGATAAGACACCCCTACCTAAAAACTCTTCGGATGTGGTCTGTCCGCATTTCCTTGAGCTTAAGTGGGCTTACGGGTGTCCCTTTGATTGCAGTTGGTGTTATTTGAAGGGAACATTTAGATTCAGACCTAACGGTAAAGAACCCGTTATTAAAGACTATGGGAAAATTGAATTACATACGAAAGCTTTTTTGGAAGAGGTTAAAACACCTGAAATATTAAATACGGGTGAGATC
>JAURYC010000222.1 GCA_030654105.1 Deltaproteobacteria bacterium | reverse complement strand
GTAAAGGAGAATAATATTCTTGCGCAGATCCTTTTCTTCTTCCTTGAGCGAGACAGTGTGGGCGGCAAGGCGGAGGGTCTCTTTTTCGGCGATAATCTTTTTTTCCTCGATCAAGGCGGATAATAGATGATTGAAAAGCCGGGCATCCATTTGGGGGGGAAGCTTGGTCTTAACTTCTTCTTTCACGGCTCCGGGCTGGAGGGGATTTTTTTGATGGAATTTCTTAAGGTAATCCAGGCAGGCGAGTTTCAGGTTGGCGATCACCTGGGGGTGAAGGTAGCGCAACCGGTCGCCGTTAAATCGCAGGAGCTGCCCTGCGGAGGCCAGGTGATCAACCCGGGACTTTAACGCCGACGGTAGCATATTCGAGCGCATGATCAATTCAGGCCAGGAAAGACCACTGGGCCCCGCTTTGAGGAGGCGGAGCCTGAGTTTTTCATCCTCGGAGCCTTGGTGCAGAATTTCCATTTCCTCCTTCACCTGGGTGGAGAGGCGTTTATGCCGGGAGGGGAAGGCATCCAAGACTTCCCCGCCGCCAATGGTAAAGACAGGTGAATAACTGCGGACGACGAAGCGGTCGCCGGGAAGGGCGGTGATGGGTTCCTCCAGACGGACCTGCAGGAAAGCTTCTTCGCCGGCTTGCACTTCTTCTCGCTCCAAGAGGATAACCCTTCCCAACACCTCCACGGTTCCCAAATGCAGGCGTATCCGGGTGCGATTTTTCAGCGTTTTGGAGGAACCGGAGAGGAGCTGGAAGATTACGTCCAAGGCAACCGTGGCTTTCAAAGTCTGGGAGAGGGCCAGGACATTCCCGCGGTCAATGGTGGCTTTTTCCAGGCCTTGGAGGTTGATGCCAGCCCGCAGGCCGGCCGTGGCGGATTCAACGGGCTTGCCGTGAGCCTGAATCCCCCGCACCTTTGCTTCCCGGCCTTTCGGAAGTACTTCCAGGGTATCTCCGACGGAGACTCTTCCGGAGATGATCGTACCTGTGGCTACAGTCCCAAACCCCTTGATGGTGAAGACCCGGTCGATGGGCAGCCGAAAAAGACCTTCCGAAGAACGCTCTTCCACTTCCTGGGCCAGGCGGTCAATTTCCTCGACAAATGCCGGTAACCCTTCTCCTGTGGTCGAGGAGAGGGGAACGATAGCCCCGCCTTCCAGGAAAGTTCCCCGGACAAACTCCCGGATTTCCTCTTTGACCATCTCCAGCCAATCTGGCTCCACCAGGTCGATTTTCGTGAGGGCCACTAACCCTTTCTTGACCCGCAATAATTTGCAGATGTCCAGATGTTCCCGGGTCTGGAGCATAATTCCTTCATCGGCGGCAATGACCAGAGCAACCAGGTCTATTCCCGTAGCTCCGGCCACCATATGCCGTACAAACTTTTCATGCCCCGGGACGTCCACGATGCTGATCGTCGACCCGCTGGGCAGAACCATGGAGGTGAAGCCCAGCTCGATGGTAATCCCGCGCTCTTTTTCCTCCTTGAGGCGGTCGCAGTCCACACCCGTGAGGGCTTTGATCAAGGTAGTCTTACCGTGGTCGATGTGTCCGGCCGTTCCCAGGACGATGCGTTTCATGTTATTAAACCCTTTGCCACCGAGGCCACAGAGGTCACAGAGATCGTAAAATCAAAACCAATAACCCAAAAATTAAATTACAAACAAAAGTTTAATATGAAAAAACTCAAAATTGTGAATTTTTTGTTGTCATTTTGTTTTTAATTTTATCTCTGTGTGCTCTGTGACCTCTGTGGCTAATAATGAATTACTTCCTTTTTTCCAAAGCCCTCAGGACTTCTTCCATCTTCCTCAACTCTTCTCCGTACCCTCCCCAGTTCCCCTGGCGCATAAGTTCCTGGGCTTTACGGTAATGGGCGAGGGCCTCTGCCGCAACCTGCCGTTCTGTTCTTTCCTTTTCCGGGGACACTGCCGCGGCCACTTTGGGGGCTTCTTTTTCTTTGATCAGCTCTCCCCCGAAGACCCGCTGCAGAGAAATCTCCAGATTTTCTTCCATGGCCATAGAACCTCCAAAGGCCACAATGACCCGCTTTAGCTCCGGCAACTGCCCTTTCTCAGCCGATAGGTAGAGGGGTTGGACATAGAGGATAGATTTCTCGATGGGAATGGCCAGGAGGTTTCCCCGGATCACTTGCGAGCCCCGCTGGTTCCACAGGGAAAGTTGCTTGGAAATTTCGGCATCCTGGTTGATCCGGGCCTCGATTTGCCGGGGGCCAAAGACGAGTTTCTGCTTGGGGAACCGGTAGACCGCCACCTTGCCGTAATGGGGCGCATCGCAGCGCGCGGCCAGCCAGGCGGCCATATTGTCTTTTTTGCTGGGCGTGAACGGGAGGAGAAGGACGAACTCCTCTTTTTTTTCATCGGGCAGCTTCATGATGGTGTAGTAGGGCTGCATCTCCTGTTCCCCCCCCTGCCCGGAGGTTCTGGGGAGGGCCCAGAGGTCTTCCTTATTGTAAAAGACCTGGGCATCCTCCATGTGGTAAGTGCTGTACATTTTGGCCTGAATGGAGAGGAAACCTGGAGGATAACGGATATGGCTGCGTAACTCCGGTTCCATCGCTTCCAGGGGTTTGAGGATGCCGGGAAAAATCTTGGAGTAGGTTTGAATGAGGGGGTCGGTGGGGTCGCTGATGTAGAGCTTCACCGTACCATCGTAAGCGTCCACCACGGCTTTCACGGAGTTGCGGATATAATTGCCGAGGTTGCGGACGGGTTCGGAGTAGGGAAAACGGTCAGACACCGTGTAGCCATCTAGAAACCAGAGCAGGCGTCCTTCGGAGGAAATGACCAGGTAGGGGTCTCCATCCAGGCGCAAAAAGGGAGCCACCCGGGTGACCCGGTCGCTGATCTTGCGGTAGTACATCACCCGGCTCTCGGAGGTGATGTCGTTCGAAAGGAGGATGGTGAAGGAGCCAAACCGGGCCGCGAAAAGCAATTTTCTCCAGAAGGAAAGGGGCACGCCGCCTTTGCCTTCATAGCGGGAGTAGACGTTTTTTTCACCCACCGGGTAATCAAATTCCGGCCGCTTGGTCTTGACGAAGACATATTCGTTGGAAATCTCACCGTAGTACATCTCCGGGCGGGTGATCTTTATATTCGCCGAGGAGACCGGCGGAATATCTTTGATGAAAAATTCCGGCAGCCCTTCGCGGGTGATGCGATTGACCGGCCCGAGGACGGCACCGTAACCGTGGGTGTAATTCAAATGTTCGTTGACCCAGGTTCGAGCGGGCAACGCCGGGTAGGAAAGCTCCCGGGGAGAGAGCATGACCTGGCGATACTCACCGTTGATGGTGTAACGATCATTGTCCACATCCACGAACTTGTAATAGGTGCGAATTTCCTGCAACTGGCTGTAGGTCGTGAGCAGGGGAGCATGATCCCAGAGGCGGATGTTCTTGATGGTCAGGTCGTTACGCCTCAGGTCTTCCCGGGTCAAGCTTTCTTCGGCCGGAAATTCCTGATCTTCGAGGGCGTTCAACTTATAGGCGATGCGGGTATACTTGATATTCCGCTCGAGGTAAGGCTTCTCCAGGACGATCTCGTTGGGCACGACCTTGAATCTTTGAACCAGGGAAGGATAGATTCCCGTTCCCACGATCAAAACCACCAGGAGGGCTGCCACTCCCAGGGCCGGAATCCTCCAGTCTTTACGAAAGGCCACGGAGAGAAAGGTCAGGCCGCCGAAAACGGTGACTCCCATCAAGACCTTCAGCATCCACAATTGAGTGGTAACGTCGGTGTATCCGGGCCCGAAGACCACTCCACGTTTGCTGAAGAGGATTTCATTCAACTCGAGCCAGGCCCCCCCCGTACCCACGAAGAATAAGGCTGCGATTAAAACCGCAAGATGGTTCCGTGCTGCCGGAGCGATCCGGAAGGTTTGGGGAGGGATGAACTGCAAGGAACGGCGGATAAAATAGAGCAAAGCCGTGGCGATGACGGTCAGGATCAGGACGGTCATCAACCAACCGTAGAGATGGTCCAGGAAAGGAAATTGGAAGACGTAAAAACCGATGTCCCGGTTGAAGATCGGGTCGGAAAGGCCGAAAGGGGTGGCGTTAAAAAAGCGGAGGAAGATTTCCCAATGGGCCGAGCCGCGAAGGGCCGCGAATACGCTGAAAAGAATCGAGCCGAGGAGAATCAGCGTTCCGAGGGGTTGGTTCCCCGCTTCCCAGGGGGGGATATGGATCAGGTCATTTTGATCCACCCAGTGTCCCCGGGAGGAAAGGCGGCTGGCCAGGAAAAGGTTCAGGTAAAAAATTACGAAGAAGGCGATTCCGAAGATCGCGGCTAATTTCATCTGAGCTACCAAGGTGACGGTAAAAACCTTTTGGTAGCCCACTTCCTGGAACCAGAACCAATCGGTGATCATTTCGACCGCCCGCCAGAGGAGCGTAAGCAGAACAAAACCGGCAATGAGGATGAAAACTCCGATGGCCTTGCGCAGGGGCGGTAGGGGGGTTCCAGGGGTTCTTTTAGGGCTCATTACTTTTCTCCTTTCTTGCGTCTTTCAGGATTCGTAAGGTAATATACAGGAGTATATCAAATGGCGTAAGCCTTCACAATTGTCTTTTATCACCTTGACAGCAAGCAAAAATTTTCGCTACATTTTTTATAGAAGAAGAACGCCCTTGGGGACGCGGATAAACCTTAATAAGGTCAGGATCGTTTCGACCGTTTAACCATCTAAACGGCCATAACGAACCTAACGATCTCAACGGTCATTGGTGATCGGCGACAATCTGGGTCCCCAGTGAAGGAAGAGAATTATGCTCATCGCCGTCGATGGATACAACTTCATCAAACAATCCCCTGAATTGCGAAGGCTCGAGCAGATCGAGCTCCAGAAAGCCCGAGAGGGTCTGTGCGAACAATTAAGGAAATACAAGCGCCTTAAAGGTCATTCCATTATAGTGGTTTTCGATGGCCGGCAAGAAGGGCGTTTGGCCGGGCATCGAGAGCGATTTGGCGGGATCGAGGTGATCTTTTCCAAACCGGGGGAGAAAGCAGACGAAGTTCTCAAGCGCCTGGCCTCGGAAAAACGCGGAGGGATTATAATCGTAACCTCAGACCGGGACGTAGCTCTCTTCGCCGAGAAGAAAGGCGCCACAACAATCCCGGTATTTGATTTGGCCGAAAAAATGGAAATGGCCCAGTTCTATGCCTTGAAAGGAAGTCAGGAAGAATCGATGCCCTCCCTTCGCTCCGTGGCTCCGACGAAAAAGGGGCCTTCCCATCGTCTCCCCAAAGCGAAGCGTAAAGCCACAGCCGCTTTCAAGAAGTTGTAGCTTTCCTCCGGTAAGCTTCGGCCAGAAGGGTCACCGGATGGACCGCTTTCAATCCGGTTCCCTGGAAGATTTGCAAGGCGCATGACCCGCAGCTGGTCACGACTCGA
>JAURYC010000221.1 GCA_030654105.1 Deltaproteobacteria bacterium | reverse complement strand
CACAGAGGTCACAGAGAACACAGAGAACAAATAAAGTTCCCATATCAAAAACTAAAAAAAAATTAAACTTTTAATTTTTCATTTTGCAATTTACTTTTTGAATTTTGGTTTATCCCATCTCGGTGATCTCTGTGTTCTCTGTGGCGAAAAAAATCAAACCATTCCTCCATCCACGCTAATGACCTGTCCGGTAATGTAAGAAGCCTCTTCGGAAGCCAGGAAGAGCACCAAGGAGGCTACTTCCTCCGGCCGGCCAAAACGTTTCAGGGCAATCATGCTTAAAAATTCTTGCTTAAATTTTTGGTCGAGCTTCTCAGTTAATTCGGTCTGGATAACCCCCGGACAAACGGCGTTGACCAGAATTCCCCAAGGTGCCGCTTCGCGGGCCAAAGATTTGGTGAGGCTGATCACACCCCCTTTGGAAGCGGCATAATTGGTCTGCCCTGCCCTGCCCGTGATGGCGCTGGGAGAGGCCAGGTTAATGATCCTCCCGCGTTTCTGGCCGATCATGGGTCGGAGGGCAGCCCGGCAGCAAAGGAAAGTTCCTTTTAGGTTGGTGTCGATGACCGTATTCCAGTCCTTATCGGACATAAGCATCATGTGTCCATCCCGGATAACTCCGGCATTGTTCACCAGCACGTCCAGCCGCTGGTACTGGTCGAGAATTCCTTTGAACATGCCGCTCACTTCGTCGCTGCGGGTGACGTCGGCTTTTTGGGTTTGGGCCTTTCCCCCGCTTTGCTGTATTTTCGATTCAATTTGCCGGGCTGCGTCTTCATCATGTCCATAGTTGATGATCACTGAGGCCCCCTTTCGGGCGAAGGCCCAAGCAATGGCTTTGCCGATTCCTTTGGAACCGCCGGTGATCAAAACTACCTGTTCTTCGAAATTCATTCTTCCTTCCATCTTTCCATCTATAGAGAGGGTCATGGCAGTTTTTTATCTAATCATACGGGATGAGCCTATAAAAAGTCAAAAAATCTCTTTCTAAATCTCCCTGCTATCACCTTCCGGCCTCAAGGGGAACGATCCTTTTTACAGGGTTAAGGTATTTCCTTTTTGGACAACTTCTTCTGCCGTAAGAGTCAGAGCTGAACGACTCACCCAGCGAACCATCTGGGAGAGCACATTCCCGGGCCCAACTTCGATGAATGTATCGATCCCCTCTTCCACCATCCGCAGGAGAACCTTGTGCCAACAATTGGGTTGAGAAAATTGAGCGCTTAATTCCTGCTTGATTTCTTCCGGCGTTTTCAGAAATTCCGCCCTCAGGTAGCTTAGAACGGGGAAGCGCGGAGGGCGGATTTGCCAATCCTTTATTTCTTGCGCGAAGGCCCGCGAGGCGCGTTCCATTAGAGGGGTATGGATGGCCCAACCAATGGGAAGACGTTTGGCCAATAAAGCTCCCCGCTGTACGCAAAGTTGAATGGCTTTTTCCACCGCCTCTTCCTCTCCGGAGATGACCACCTGGTGGGAACTGTTGATCGAGGCCACGAAAACCCGGGTCACCTCCTGGCAAACAGCCTGCACCTCCCCTTCGGATAACCCGATGATTGCCGCCATGGCCCCCTGATAGAATCTTCCTTCTTCGGACATTTTCTCGGCAGCGATCCTAACTCCCTCCAGACCCTGTTCGAAGGAGAGGGACCCGGCCGCGACCAGAGCGGAGAAGATCCCCAGGCTAAAACCCGCAGCCAATCGGGGGGTAAGATTGCTTTTGCTGATCTGCTCGGCATACGCACAGTTGGTCACATGTACAGCAACTTGGGCGTACAGGTCTTGGGAAAGAATCTCTTCCGGCCCGTTCAGGCATAGATCAAAGAGGTCTAATTCAAGGTCCCTGCTCGCTTGCTGGAATAATTCCACGGCCCCGGGATACGCCGCCAATCCACGAACCATACCTACGGATTGCGAGCCCTGGCCGGGGAAAAGAAAGGCGATTTTAGGCATGGGTTTCCTTCTTGGCAGCCCTTCGCTCCCGCCTGATTTTCATGTGCTCCCAGAGGGGACCTTTCACCCCCATCTTGCGCAATTTGGTTTGCAGGCGGGGGGAGACATGGATGCCCAGCCCTGGGAAGATCCAATTGGGATGGACTTTCGCTTTTTCTTGGGCGAAGGCAACAACGTTGTCCTTAATTGCTGGAGCAATGTAGAAGGTCGGCTGCAGGAAATCATGGGAGGCAGGAATCATCCCTTCTTCTTCCGCCAGAATAGCCAATCCTGTACCGGGAAAGATGCGCAGGCCCACCATGGCGATTACCGCCGTTGGAGAGATTTCTTCCATAAGCTTAAAAGTTTCTTGCAGAGTTTCTGAAGTCTCTCCGGGCGCCCCCAAAGAAAGGCTATGGCAAACTTCCAGCCCGGCCTCACGGGCCAAACGAGTGGCTCGCCGGATGTCTTGCGGGGTGAAGTTCTTGCCCAGTTTGGCCAACACTTGCGGAGCTCCTGAATCCGTGCCAAACTCCACCCCTGTGCATCCGGCCATCTTCATTTCCTCGGCCAGAGCAGGACTGAAGTAGGACGGATGCGCGTAGCAAGACCATTGGAGAGGAATCCTTTTTTCAACCAAGGCCCGGCATACATCGCGGGCGTGGGTCTCGGGGAAATTAAAAATATTATCGACCATAAAGGCATTCTCAACTCCCCGCCGGATAAGGTCTTCGGCATCTTGGGCTACTTTGGCGGGTGAACGGAGACGAACTTTTCTCCCTTCGATCAGCGGGTAAGTGCAATAGATGCACGAAAATGGGCATCCCCGCTTGGACTGGAGGTTACCCATTCCACCCTGGCTGAAATATTTTTTTAGGTCCAGGCCCTCCCAATCCGGAGGAGGAAGGGAATCCAATTCTCGAATCCACGCCGGCTGGGCATGACTTTTTACCCTCCGGCTGAGAAAACCATCGGTAGCCGAAGAAAAACCATTGGTGAAGGCCATTAAAACTTTGGCCAAGGCCTCTTCCCCTTCCCCGATGATGCCGCCGTCGGCGTCTAAATACTCCAGAATGGCATCAGGCATGAGCGTAAATCCCGACCCGCCGAGAATTATGGGCGACGCAGAAAACTCCCGGCAACACCTTACCACCTTTTCATAGAAGGGAAGGTAAGAGACCGTATCGGGGTAGGATACGTTGTCGACGTTCCGCAGGGAGAGTCCGATAGCTTCCGGGGAAAAATCCCGGATCGATTTTCCTATCGTCTCTTCCCAGTTTTCGACAAAGCAAAGGTCGAGGCACTGCACCTCATACCCCTGGAATTTCAGGGCAGAGGAAAGGTAGGCCAGCCCCAAAGGGGCCACAGGATCTGGAAGTTTTTCAACGTTGGCAGAGATGAGCAGAACGCGCATAAATAAAAACAGCTTTCCGCCTTCAGCTCTCAGCCAAATCTTTCCCTCTTCCAATATCTTTTACCGGCTATCTGATCACTGATGGCTAAATGCTGGATGCTTTTTTAAAACCAAAATAACACAGGAAAGGACAGGAGTCAAAATGGAATATCCTTGTCTCATCCTGTTTTTTTTTGTATCCTATTTCCATGGGCTGGCTGGATAGCATTTGGAAGGAACTGATCTCCTTAGAAATTTTTCTACCTTTTATCCCCCTTTTTGTGGCCTTCGACGCCTTAGGGGTTCTTCCCATTTTCGTCTCCCTCACTTCCGAGATGGAGCAGTCTGCGCGAAAAAAAGTGATCCATCAATCCACCCTGACAGCTGTTCTGGTGAGCA
>JAURYC010000220.1 GCA_030654105.1 Deltaproteobacteria bacterium | reverse complement strand
ATGGTTCCTTCAATGCCCGCCCGGAAACGATACCGATCGCGAAACTCCGGCGTCTTCTCGCAAGCCCTCCGCTTCGCCAAACGAACGGCCTTGCGATCATACCGGAGATAAAAATGTCTTTTCCCCGGAACAACCGGGCATTCACTGCGCCGAGGACAATTCGAGCACCCTTCTAAATCAAAGGAAGCCGCATCTTAAATGGGGACATCCTTAAATAAGTAAATAATTTAGGACCATCTCCAAATTAGATGGAGAGCAGTCCCGCCCTAATTGGGGCCAAGCCGGCGGGATTTATGTTTTTTCTTCCGGCAGGTCGAGATTCGATTGAGGGGAGAGGGGGATGTAGTGTCTTGAAAAATTAATCGTTAAAAAAGGTTCCTTATGAGCAGGAAGAGAATGTTTCAGTTATTAATTTTTTGTTTTCTCATCACCTTCATCTGGGAATGAGGAAAAAGGAGTTACGGAGTTGAAAGGAAGCTATGTGAATGCGGAAAATTTTATCTTAGATTACTCCCTGTTCTTTTAAAGCGATTACCTGTTCCTCTGAATAACCCAATAGGCGGGTTAAAATTTCTTGGTTATGCTCTCCCAACAGCGGTGGCGGGCTCTGAATGCCGATAGCGCTCTCGGAGAAGGTCGCCGGCGGCCCTACCACTTTCACTTTTCCGTAGTGAGGATGTTCCACCTCTTTCACCAAACCCAGGTGTAACACCTGCGGGTCGCTGAAGACCCGGTCAAACGTGTTGATCGGGCCGCAGGGAATCCCGGCTTGATCGAATAAAGGGATCCATTCATCCACTGTTTTTTCAGCAATCTTCCGGTCGATGATTTCATTGAGGGCCTGCCGGTTCTCTATGCGTTTGGAATTATCCACAAACCGGGGATCATCTATTAATTCATCCGTTCCCAAAAGATGGCAAAAAGATTTCCACATCCGCTCATTGATGACCCCGAAGATCAGGTAGTCATCCTTGGCCCGGTGAGCCTCGTAGGGAACGATGTTGGGATGGGCGCTGCCCCAGCGCCGGGGAATGATCCCGCCCAGCAGATAATTGGACCCGATGTTGATCAAAGTGGCCAGTTGCATGGCCAGCAGGTTGATCGAAATCCGCTGCCCTCTTCCGGTCTGCTCCCGCAACAAAAGGGCGGAAGCAATAGCTCCAAAAGCATAAAGCCCTGTGAGGACATCGGTCAGGGGAACCCCCACTTTTACCGGCTCTCCATCCTTCTGCCCTGTAATGGACATCAGGCCGCCAATAGCCGAAACAATGACATCCACACCCGGCTTGTCCCGGTACGGGCCTTCAGTTCCATACCCGGTCATATCACAATAAACCAGCCGCGGATTGATTCTCTGTAAGGCTTCGTAGCCAAGGCCCATCTCTTCCATCGTTCCCGGGCGAAAATTTTCCAAAACTACATCCGCCGTCTTCACCAGGCTCTTGAAAATCTCTATGCTCTGGGGGTGTTTTAAGTTTAAGGTAAGACTTTTTTTGTTGCGGTTGATCGAGATAAAGTAGGCGCTTACCTCCTTCACCCAAGGGGGTCCCCATGCTCGGCTTTCGTCGCCAATTTTGGGTTGTTCAACCTTAATGATCTCTGCCCCGAGGTCCCCCAAAATCATGGCGCAGTAGGGGCCGGCGATGATCCTCGTAAGGTCAATCACTCGAATTCCTTTAAGAGGAGGAGGGCCGGTAGGAATTTTATTACCCGCGCTGTCCATGGCAATCACCTTTCCTTGAATTTTATCCCTCGCGTTAGATCCATTTTGCCCACTAAGTTTGCGAAACGATCCCAACGAACTTCCCTTTTTTATTTTGCGTTTGTTAATTTATTAGCATACATTCCCCTGGGGGATCAATCCGAAACCACCCTAACGGACTTTTCAAATTTATCCCTTAACCTAAGCCCTGCCAAGGTTTTTTCTTCGTTCCGACTATTCCCTTGACACTATTCTAAATAAGTGCGTTAATGCAAATGAGAAGGCAAGAGGAAGATCTTTCCTACCAACTTCCCTTTTACCTCCTCAAAAGAGGGGCAAAGGGGCCAAGACCACTAAAAACCCCTAAAACCAGGTGAACCCATCCATCTACCCAAGGATGCTCCCCTCACGTCCAGATCAGGGATTGGACTTTTCAGAAGATCAACACGAATGCTGTGGTTTTAATCAATCCTAGGTAGAAAGGTCATCTTCGGGAAGTCAAAGAGGATAAGATTGATGGGGAGGAATATGAGAAACAAAAGCGTCACCTGAAATTTCTTGGAGGTACTAAATAATGCCTTATTATGTCTATGCTATGCATACGGATTCAAAATCCAACGATCTCTACGGATCCTTTGCTGATTACCGTGGGGCAGAAATTTGCGAGCGAGATAATCAAAGAAGCGATAAATCAGAGGACAATTGCATCGTTACGATGATTTATGCGGAAAATCAAACTCATGCTCGCCAGAGGATAAAACAAATTCGCCGGGAAAGGGGACTACCCTCAAATTAAAGGAGAAGGAACCACAGTCCGGGCATCATAGCCGATTTAATTCTTCCCTACCCCATCCGCTGACCAAGATTGACAACCCTGATTTTACGCCCCTTTAATGGGGCTTTTTTGTTTGCCGACTTGAGCCCTCGCCAATGTCAGGGGGGGGTTCGCTTCGCTTGGCCCTTGGCCCCCTTGAATCCATGACCCCTTGGACCCTTATTTTTATTAACCCCCTTTTTGACTTTTTTTGATAACTGCAATATACTTGGCATTATTGTTTTATCCCACCTTTCTGGGCGGCGGCCTTTTAATCTTATCTACAAGGAGATACGTTATGCCTCTGATGACCACCAAACCGATGTTTGACCTGGCCTATGATGGCGGCTTTGCCATCGGCGCGTTTAACGTCAACAACATGGAAATCACCCAGGGCATTATCGAAGCCTGCGCGGCGGAGCAGAGTCCCCTTATCCTACAGATTTCTAAAGGTGCCCGCAAGTACGCCAACATGCGCTATCTCAAACATATTATCGACGCCGCGGTCGAAGATCACCCCAACCTGCCCATCGCCATTCACCTGGATCATGGCGACACAGTGCAATTAGTGGAGACCTGTCTCAACGACGGCTTCACCAGCGTGATGATCGATGGCTCCCACCAGCCCTATGAGGAAAACGTAAAGCTTACCGCTGAGGTTGTGAAGTTGGCCCACCCAGCCGGCGTCGTGGTGGAGGCTGAGCTCGGCATGCTGGGCGGCATCGAGGAACATGTGGTCGGCCTCCAAGCCGAAGAATATGAAAAAAACATTGGGAAATTTCTTACCGACCCCAACCAGGCCACCGATTTCTGGAAGCGCACCGGCGTGGATAGTCTGGCCATTGCCATCGGAACGAGCCACGGGGCTTATAAATTCAAGCGTGAGGCCAAATTGGCCACGGACCGCATCGAACAGATCATGAAGACCTGCCCTGGCCTTCCGCTGGTCATGCACGGTTCTTCCAGCGTCCCCCGGGAATTCATAGACCTGATTAACAAGTATGGCGGTAGCATGCCCAATGCCATGGGTGTGCCCGAAGAACAGATTCACGCGGCCGTATCCAAGTACGGCGTGTGTAAAGTCAACATTGACACCGACCTACGGCTGGCCCTGACGGCCAAAATCCGGGAGGTCTTCGCCACCAAACCATCTGAATTCGACCCCCGCAACTACCTCGGCCCGGGCCGTGAAGCCATCGTAGGTATGGTCCGGCGTAAACTCCATGTACTCAACAGCGCTGGGAAAGCGGAGGCCGTGATCAAGCAATGGAAGAAACTTGGCGAGCCTTTGCCGATCTTTTATGCCCGATCTTCCCGGGCGTAAAGAAAAACTGTAACACTTTAGCCCTTTGAAAAAAGGTATGTTGTAAGGGGCAAGGGCCTCCAGGGGCAGGGGGCCAGATATGTATTTTTGCTTTTCTAATTGTTCCGGCTTTGCCGGACGAGGAGGTTTCTTATGCAGCCGGTTACCGTGATCGAGCATCTTCTTTTGCATCAGAGAGAATCTCCCATGGCCACGGGACGTTTTACCCGGTTATTAAATGAACTGATTCTGGCGGCCAAAATTATTTCCCGCGAGGTGAACAAAGCCGGCTTGGTGGATGTTCTTGGGTTCACGGGGGAGACGAACGTCCAAGGAGAAGAGGTATTCAAGCTGGACGAATACGCCAACCGGGTAATGATCCACCGCTTAGAAAGGGCTGGCGTGTTATGTGCCATGGCCTCGGAAGAAAATGCCGATTTGATTGAAATTCCATCGGCCTTCCCCGTTGGCGAATATATCCTGATCTTTGACCCCCTGGACGGCTCTTCGAATATAGAAGGCAACGTGTCCATTGGCACAATTTTTTCCATTTATCGCCGCAAAAGCCCGGAGGGGAAAAGCGTGACGATGGCCGACGTCCTGCAAAAAGGATCTGACCAGGTGGCCGCCGGTTATTTCGTCTATGGTTCTTCCACCATGATGGTGTATACCACTGGCCGGGGAGCTTATGGGTTCACTCTGGACCCCAGCGTGGGAGAGTTTTTGCTCTCCCATCCGGAAATCAAAATTCCGGAAATAGGCAAAATTTACTCGGTCAATGAGTCCTATTGGAATCACTGGGATGCGTCTACGCGCCAAGTGGTTTCTTATTTTAAAAGCCCGGATAATGAACGCGGCCAGCCTTACAATTTGCGCTATATCGGCTCCCTGGTGGCGGATTTTCACCGCAATTTGTTGGCGGGGGGGATCTTCATGTATCCGGCCGATAATAGAGATCCGAAAAAACCCCGCGGAAAATTACGCTTGATGTGTGAGGCCGCACCCTTGGCCATGATTGTGGAAGCGGCCGGGGGAATGGCCACAGATGGAAAGATGCGCATCCTCGACATCGAACCCCAGGAACTCCACCAACGGGTTCCCCTCTTTATCGGATCCAAAAAAGACGTGGAAAAAATCATAGAAATATACCGGGAGAACTCGGAATGACATCTCCAGCGTTCCATCCTTACACCTTACACCTCAAACCTTTCACCTTACGGTTTTTATAAGGAGAATTTATGGTAAAAGACTTGTTTTCGATCGCTGGTAAAGTGGCTGTGGTCAAGGGTTCAAGGGGTCAAAGGTGAAAATCTATCAAACCCAGGAACCCTGGAACCCTTGAATCCTCGAACCCTGTATCTTTATGATTCAGCTTAATTTTCTCCTCTTGGCCTTCTTGTTGGTCTTTTTTCTCCGGTCCGCTACCCAATTGTTCTTGAACCGCTTGAACACCTCCTACCTCCGGAAACATGGGAATGCCGTCCCCGAAATCTTTCAAGACACCGTTGACCAGGAAAAACTCAAAAATATTTCCGCGTACTCTATTGATTCGGCGAATTTCGGCATTTTGGCTTCTTTGGTCAACCAGGGCTTTTTTTTAATTATTTTACTCTCCGGCTTTTTGCCATGGCTGGCGGAAACGATTCCCCGATTAGGATGGGGGGTAATGATCAACGGCTTGGCCTTCTTTGGCGCCATTGCCCTGCTGATAAACCTTCTGCACCTCCCCTTCAACCTCTATGAAACTTTTGTGATCGAGGAGCGTTACGGGTTTAATACCAAGACTCTCAGGTTGTGGTTCATCGACCTTCTAAAAAGCCTGGTCCTTTCAGCCATATTGGGGGGTGTGCTCCTCTACCTATTTTTAGCTTTGATGGTAAGAGGGGGAGAGAATTGGTGGGTGTGGGCCTGGGTTGTAGTGGGGTTGTTGGAATTGTTGATTATTTGGCTCTACCCCGTCTTGATCGCTCCCTTGTTCAATAAATTTGAACCTATCGAGGATAAAGAATTGGAGCGGGGGATTACCACTCTAATGGAAAAGGTGGGACTTCGACCTAAAGGGGTGTTGCGCATGGATGCCAGCAAGCGTAGCAAGCATACCAACGCTTACTTTACCGGCATCGGGAAGAGTAAGCGGATCGTGCTTTTTGATACGCTCATGACCTCTCATGCCGGTGAGGAAATTCTGGCCGTTCTGGCTCATGAGATCGGGCATTGGAAGAAGAAACATGTGCTCAAACAGCTCATTCTTGCGGAAACTTTATCCCTGGTTGGCTTTTTTATATTGGCGCAATTACTCCCCTGGCCGTTGCTTTATCGTACCTTCGGGTTTGCAGAGCCAATTCCTTACGTCGGGCTTTTTCTAATCGGAGCCCTCTTTGGCCCCGTAGGATATTTTGCCCAACCCGTTGGATCAGCCATCTCCAGGAAGTTTGAACGGGAAGCAGATGATTTTGCCTTGGACCTGATGCAGAACGCCGAACCCATTACCAAGGCTTTTAAGAGATTGGCCGTCGATAACCTGGCCAATTTATCTCCTCATCCCTTTTACGCCTGGTTCTATTATTCCCACCCTCCTCTGGTCGAACGCATTTCCAGACTGAAAATTTTATCGCCAAGCTGACAGGGGCAATAAGTGTTTTTTAAAAAACCTTATTAAAAAAGTTGACATCCCGCTGCGGAATATCAATAATGGCTTTGAATCACCCTTCCCCTCGCACGATGAGTAAGGAAAGTAACCTGAAAGATCAAAGTCTTTCCGGTTAAAAGCCGGATTGATTCCATGGTAATGGATTCAAACCATTTTAAAACCAGGAGGTGAATATGAAGAAGAATGGATTCAGGAATGGAGCGATTGGGGCAATTTCTTTGCTGATGATAGCTTTTTTGGCATGTCCCGGCCAACTGGGAGCTGCCCCCAAGGGCAAGCTGGTCGCTGCCCTTTCCAGCGACATCAGCACCCTGGACACCCAGAACCATAACATTCGGATCAATTACATCGTCGGATGGCATCTTTATGATAACCTGGTCACGCGGGACCAGAAAACCATGCAGATCGTGCCTCACCTGGCAGAGTCCTGGAAGCTTTTAGATGATAATACCTGGGAGTTCAAACTGCGCAAGGGGGTTAAGTTCGACAACGGAGAACCCTTTAACGCCGAGTGTGTGAAATTCACCATCGAGCGAGGTTTGGACCCCAAATGTACCCAACGGCCGACCGTCTCCTGGATTAAGGAGGTCAAGGTTATCGACGACCATACGTTGCGTATTATCAGCATTAAGCCTTATCCTGTGGCTCTGCAGCGGCTTTCCAACTTTCAGATGCTTCCGGCAAAATGGCTGAAGGAAAAAGGAAATGATTACTTTGCCACCCATGCCAACGGCACCGGACCCTACCGGCTGAAAGAATGGAAACGCGGGGTACATGTTATCCTGGAAGCCAAGGAAGATTACTGGAAAGGCGCACCAGCCATCAAGACCATCGTCTTCCGGCCGATCAAAGAAATTGCCACCCAGATTTCCGAGCTTTTGACCGGGGGAATTGATATTGTGCGGGATATTCCTCCCGATCAGATCTCCTTGATTGAGAATTCCCAGATCGCCCGAATCTCCAAAGCTCCCACTCTTCGGGTGATCTACCTGGTGATGGACGCGGATGGAAGAGCCGGCTCTTCCCCGGTGCAAAACCTTAAGGTGCGGCAGGCCATCAGCCATGCCATCGATGTGAACACCATCATCAATACCATTATGGGTGGAAACGCCATCCGCACCGCGGGGGTTTTGAACCCCCAACACTTCGGGTACGACAAGTCTCTGGAAAACCCTTACCCCTATAATCCGGAGAAAGCCCGGCAGCTTCTGAAAGAAGCCAATTACCCCTTTGATCGGCCGATGAGGCTGGTTACCTACACGGGGAGCATCCAGAATCCCCGGGCTATAGTCGAGGCCGTTGCCGGGTATCTGAACAAGGTGGGCATTAAAACCAACATCAATGTTTATTCGGATATCGGCATGTGGGACCGTCTGGGCCGGGAAGGGAAACAGAACGATTGCCACATCCACAGCTGGGGCAGCGGCGGGGTGTACGACGCCGACGCCATTTATTACAACTATTTCCGCAAAGGCGAGGCTTTCTGCTACGGTTCGTCGCCGGAGATGGACAAATGGTTAGATGACGCCCGGTCAACCATGAATGAGGAGATGCGCAAGAAACTCTATTACAACGCGGGCAAGTACATCAACGACCAGGCTCTGGCCGTATCTTTCTACGCCCAGACCGCCATCCTGGGCCTTAACAAACGGGTGATCTACGAAGCCCCGCCGGACGAGTTTCTGAGGACCTTCGAGGCCCAGCTGAAGGAATAGTAGGAAATGCAGATTCCGGATTGCGGATTGCGGAATACCAAATGAAGTCTTACATCCTCTACCGGCTCTTCCAGGCCCTGATCGTTATCTGGGGGATCAGCCTGATCACTTTTTCCCTGCTTCATCTTTTCCGTGATCCGGTCCTGATCCTCCTGCCTCCGGAAGCCACCAAGCAGGATGTGGAGCTCTTGAGAAAAGAGATGGGCCTGGATAAACCTCTCATCGTGCAGTACTTCAAGTTCCTCTCCGGCATGGCCAGGGGAGATTTCGGGAAGTCCTTTGTAGCTCACCGGCCGGCTCTGGGCCTGGTCCTGGAGCGCATGCCCATGACGCTCTGGCTGGCTGCCTCCGGCCTTTTGCTGGCTCTGATCATCTCCATTCCCCTGGGGGTCCTGGCGGCAGTGCGCCGCAATCGCATACAGGATCACTCCGCCTCTGTCCTGGCCCTCCTGGGACAGGCCATGCCCCTTTTTTGGCTGGATATTATGCTCATCATCATCTTTGCCGTAAAGCTCCGCCTGCTGCCCGCTTCAGGCGCCGGGAGTTTCTACCACATCATCCTTCCGGCCTCGGGGATCGCGGTCTCCATTCTCCCCATTCTGATGAGACTGACCCGGTCGCGGATGATCGAAATTCTCTCCCAGGATTATATCCGGACGGCCCGGGCCAAGGGGCTGGGTGAAAAAGCCGTACTCTTCCGCCATGCCTTGCGCAACGCACTGATCCCGGTCATCACCATCTTGGGGTTCCAGTTCGGGATGCTGCTGAGTGGAGCGGTGATCACCGAGACTATTTTCGCCTGGCCCGGTGTGGCCAGTTTGGTGGTGGAATCTATCTTTAATTCCGATTTTCCTGTGGTCCAAGCCGCAGTGGTCGTTTTCGCTATTTTGATCGTCATAGCCAACTTGTTGACCGACATTACCATCGCCTGGTTAGATCCGAAGATACGTTTTGGGTAAAGGAGATTGCGTGCTCAGAGAACAAAGAAAGGGTTATAGGAAACTCCTTTACCTCATGCGTCAAGCCCGGGTCGGCATGATCGGATTGGCCATGGTGGCTTTCGTCTTGGCCTTGGCCCTCCTGGCGCCCTTCCTCTCGCCCAATAGTCCGCTGGAACAGGATCTCCAGGCCCGCCTGAAACCGCCTTTCTGGGAGGAAAAAACAGATCCCCAGTATAAGTTAGGAACGGACCAGGTGGGGAGAGACCTGCTCAGCCGATTGATCTATGGTTCGCGCATCTCCCTCTCCGTCGGTTTTTTAACCATGGCCTTCTCGGCCCTGCTGGGCATTACCCTGGGCATCCTGGCCGGCTACTACCACGGTCCGCTGGATTCCATTATCAGCAACTGCGTGAACATCATGATGTCCTTTCCCTACATCCTCCTGGCCATTTCGGTGATGGCCGCAGCCGGGCCGGGCTACAGAAACCTGGTTCTGGTTCTGGGACTGACCGGATGGCCAATTTATACCCGCCTGGTGCGAGCCGAAGTCATCGAGCTCAAGTCCCGCGACTTCGTCACTGCGGCCAGAGCTCTGGGGGGACGGAACAGCGGAGTTATTTTAAAACACATTCTTCCCAACCTGGCCAGCTCCATCATTGTTCTTTCGACTTTTGAGCTGGCCCGCATGATCATCCGGGAGTCTTTTCTGAGTTTCCTTGGGTTGGGGATCCAGCCGCCAATGGCCTCCTGGGGAGGAATGTTAGCTGAAGGACGCTCTTACATGCTTAATCTTTGGTGGTTAGCAGCCATCCCCGGGAGCGCCATCTTCTTTACCACTTTGGGGATTAACTTGATGGGAGACGGACTGAGGGATTGGCTGGATCCGCACACGCGCAACCGGTAAATCAAGTGCGGAATTATGAATGCGGAGTGCGGAATAAAAAGAGTTTGAAATTTAAAGGGAAGAAATAGAATGGGAAAGGTCGATCTAAAGCAAAGAACCAAATTGTTTGCTCTCAAGGTTATCAATTTTGTTGAGGGATTACCTAATAAGAGAACGGCTGAAATTCTAGGCAGACAACTCTTGCGATCTGGAACCTCGGCAGGAGCAAATTATAGGTCTGCATGTAGAGCAAGATCTGCCGCTGATTTCATTGCCAAAATGGGTATTGTTGAAGAAGAAATCGATGAATCGATTTATTGGATGGAACTATTGGTCGAAAGTGGGATTATCAATACAAAAGATACCCAAGATTTAATGAAAGAAGCCAATGAACTCTTGGCGATCACTGTATCGTCGATTAAAACAGCAAGGAAAAACCGAAAATAAAACGGCTTTTTAAATTCTTGAATTTAAATAACTTATTCCGCATTCCGCATTCGGAATTCCGCATTTAAAAAAGGGGGTAAGAAAAATGGAAAAAATCTATGCCTATATCGATCAGAACCTGAATCGTTTCATCGACGAGCTTTTTGTTCTTCTGCGGCAACCGTCCATCAGTGCCCGCTGGGAGGGGGTGGTGGAATGTTCCCAGCTCCTGGTAGGGATGATGGAAAAAATCGGGATCAAGCCTCGCATCCTTCCCATGGGTGGAAAGCGGAACCCCCCTTTAATCTACGGCGAGATCCTCAATCCCGAAGCACGGCGTACATTGCTGATCTATGGGCATTTCGATGTTCAACCGCCAGAGCCTCTGGAAGCCTGGGATTCCCCTCCCTTCCAGCCGACCATCCGCAATGGGAGGATTTACGGCCGGGGCAGCGCGGATAATAAAGGCCAGTTCTTCGCCCATTTCAAGGCCATTGAATCGATACTAAAGGTGAACGGAAAGCTTCCTGTTAATGTCAAGTTTCTCCTCGACCCGGAGGAAGAGGTGGGGAGCCCGAGTCTGAATGGGTTCTGCCGGGAGCACAAGAACCTGTTTGCTGCCGATATGGCCTTGAACTCCGACGGGCCCATGGATCCCTCCGGCCGTCCCCGGTTGAGCTTTGGGAATCGAGGGGTTCTTTATGTAGAGGTCAACGCCCGCGGAGCCAACACAGATCTTCATTCCGGCAACTTCGGCGGCCCCATTCCCAACCCGGCCTGGCGTCTGGTTGAATTCTTATCTTCCCTGCGGAAACCGGACGGAACCGTGGCTATCGAGGGTTTCTACGATAATATCGTCCCCCCCACTCCCCAAGAGCGGGAGATGATGGCGAAGATTCCCTTCGATGAGAAAAAATTCAAAGAAAAATACGGGCTTAAAAAGTTTACTCCGCCCGAGGACGTAAGCTACATGGAGAAGCTCATGTTCCGCCCAACCCTGAACATCGCCGGGTTCACCTCAGGGTATGGAGGACAGGGGAGCAAGACCGTGCTTCCCTGCAAGGCTACCCTCAAGATGGATATGCGGCTGGTGGTGAACCAGACCCCGGAGGACATCTATGAAAAGTACGTGAGCCACATGAAAAAGCATGGCTTCGATGACCTGGAAGTGATGATGCTCAACACCTATGCCCCCTCCCGGACATCCGTGGACCATCCTATGGCCCCGAAGTTTGTCGAGGCCATCCGCCGGGGATTCCAGCAGGAACCGGTTTTGATTCCCGCGGGGGGAGGAAGCTTTCCCGGGGCAGCCATCCGGAGCATCCTGAATATTCCCATTCTCTCTGTCCCTTACGGCAATGCCGACGAAAACAACCATGCTCCCAACGAAAACTTGGCCATCGATTGCTTTAAGAATGGCATCCGTACAACGGCGGCGCTGTTCTTTCAACTATCAGGTTGAAATATAGAGATGGGGGGATAAGGAAATAGTTTAACCTATGTGGAGGAGATTGTGAAACGGCTCCTTATCCCTCAATAGATCAGAAGAAGAACAGGTACAGGACCGAAAGGTGTCTTGCGGAGACAATAGCATGAATCGGCTGTTTTTATCTTTTTCATGCGTTTAAAAATCAGTTAACTTAGTCCGACCCGATTACGCGTTTAAATGAGTTCGGAGTAAACAGATAAAATACTTCGAGTTCTTAACTCCGAACTAAATTACTTACCTTGGAAAGGCTGCGGGGATCCCTCCATCCACCGGGAGCGTGGCTCCCGTCGTTGGAGTCCCTTCGCTGGCAAAAAATACAACCGCATTGCCCACGTGCTCAGCCGTTACCTGAGCCTTAAGGAGATTTCTCTGACGGTAATATTCCCGCAGACCCTGCGGGTCAAGCCCTCTGGATTTCATTCTTTCGGGCCCGACAAGTTCCCATAATTTTGAGGGGACTTCTTCATCCCCGAATACCGCATCCGGGTTGACCAGGTTCACTCGTACCCCCCATTCGGCCAGTTCCAA
>JAURYC010000219.1 GCA_030654105.1 Deltaproteobacteria bacterium | reverse complement strand
TTTATAAGGAGTTGGCAGTTTAGCAGGCTGCGAAAAACCCTGAAAGGCTGTCACTCCGCGCAAGCGGGAGTCCAGAACTGCTTGAATTAACTGGATTCCCGCTTTCGCGGGAATGACGAAAATGGGGCAAAAAGGACTTTTTACGAAGCCATCAATCATAGAGGATACAAAAATGATGGCTTATGAATTCTATTGGAATGATACAAAAGGAGAGGCCCATTTTATTGGGACATTACCCGAGAGACGGAAAAATCCAGAAAGAATAACTTTGGAATCTATCATGAACTGGGGAAAGATGGTTATCGGCGATAATGGAGAGGTCAATAAAATCTTTTTCGTCGAAGTAGAAGTCTAAGAGTAAATTACAGCTCGCACCCGCATTCCAATTTTTCAATTTTTATCCGGGCTTTGATCTTCTCTAAGTTGGAAAAATCCACCCCACTTTCATTCATACGTATGGTGCAGGCTGGAGTCTTTTTCTGCGGTCACAACGCGCGTCATTTCGTCCGTCATCTTTACGCCATGGCGGTACTGGAATGGCCACATGCTTTGGGGATGGAAGATGCCCACCCGATCTCCATCGTCCAGGATATGGCCCAGGTCTGGCTTGAGGCCCGGCATGGCACTCAATTGCCCGTTGATGAAGGTAATCCCGCGCTTATCATCCTGAATCCCCAGGCGTTTCAGTAGATCCCCCATGGTGCTTCCTTGAGGAAGATCCACTGATAAGTTGGCGAAGCTCCCCTGATCGGCTTCCTTTCCGTATCGGGCCAGAGGACCGTACAACCACACATCCACAGAGATGTCAGACATTTTACCCTCCTCCAATCGGGGGAAAAATGCCCACCTCGTCCTCAGGTTGTAAAGGCCAATCCAGGGGACGGGTGCGCCCGTTGACAAAAGCTACCTTCACCTCTTCCCGCGGCAAATTCAACTGCCGGACCAGGTCAGCGATCGTGGTCGCATCGGGTACCTCCAAAGGGAAAGGGGCTCCTGTCACCCCACCGGCGATATGGCGTCCCAGAGTAGCAAAAACTTTCACGCGGATGCGCATCATCTCCTCAGGGAGAATGTACGGCCAAAATGCGAACAGGATTATTGTTGCCCTGTCCGCATTGGCCGTATTTTTTGCCGGTTTAATTTAACGGAACACGGGGATCACTTCCGATGCTTTACAGCTCACCGTAAACGGAGTCCAGCACTTTGTCGGACACGTCAAAGACCTGGTTGTGAGGCGGAAGCGGCTCGTACTTCATGAATTCGGGTATACGGTCTTCCTCTTTGCCGATACCGGCCGCCTCATTGAAGGCCCGCTCCTTGCGCAGGATCTCTCCCCCAATTTTGGCCGCGTCCTCTGATTTCCAGTTAGTCCCCAGGACGCCGTTGCATTCCTCCATCATTCCTTCGAAGCCGCTGGCGATGTCCAGAATGGCAAAGGCGATAAACAGGCAGTGGCCGGTGGAGTCAATGAAGGCAGTGGTGGCCTGGAAGCCCCGGCTGAGAGCAGCCTTTCCTTCAGGGCTGAGGGGGTCCACCTTCCCACCCACGCTGAGAATTTCGGGAGCGATGGTGTAACCTGCGGTGTGGTCGGCGCCCATGGTGGTGGTTGCATAGGTAACGCCCATCCCTTTGACGGCGCGCGGCTCATAGGCAGGCATACTCTGTCTTTTAACTGTCGGTACGCGGGTCACACCGAAGGCCCTGCCGGCGAAATCGGTGCCACCACCCAAGATGCGGCCCATGGGGGTGCCCTTGCCCATTTCGTGGACCAGTTGGATGGCTTTCTTGCCATCGCCAAAAGGGATCACCCCGGCTTCCATAGCCACAGCCAGGGCGGTACCGGTCTCAATGGTATCCAGGCCATACGCATTGCACAGGCGAACCATTTCCGCCACATCGTCCAGGCTGTCAATGCCGCAGTTGGCCCCCAGGGCCCAGTCTGATTCATATTCCACACAGGAGGTATGCTCCGTGCCGTCGGTTTTGTACCAGGTATTTGAACACTGAATGATGCATCCAGGGCTGCAGGCATGGTTATAAACTTCTTTGCCCAAACGGTTCTTGACCCCCTCGAAGATGGCCTCGCCGGCGATTTTGGCTGCACCCTCAAAACGGCCGCTGGAAAAATTGCGGGTAGGCAGACCGCCGGCTTCATTCATGATGTTGACGAGGACGGCCGTGCCGTAGGTATTCAAACCGCCTTTGGGCTTGGTAATGGCGTGTTCCCGCAAGGCTTCCGCTAATTTCTTAGCGCCCTGGTCAAACAATCCCTGGTTAGCGATGGGTACACCCGGAGCCCCTTTACTGTCTAACACGATGAACTTGAGCCTTCTGCTGGCCATTACCGCGCCCAAACCGCCGCGCCCGGAATACCGGCTGGGGCGTTTGCCGAGGTCATTGAACGCAATCCCCGAGTTGCCATATCCGTATTCACCGGCCACGCCGCAACCGGCAATGGCCGCCCTCGTCCCAAACTGTTCGTATACTTTGGGGAAGACTTCATACAGATCCTTCCCCGTATAGGGGTCGGCGGGGAGGAATTCAGCTTTGGGTTTACCAGCTTTATCGTCCCAGGTTAGATGGGTTATCCAATATTTGCCTTTCTCCATAGGCTGCCCTTCCACGATCAGGGCTTTGATCTGCATATTCGCAAAGTATGATGCCCAAGATGAGCCGGCGTTGGATTCTTTTATGCCGCCTGTTAGCCAGGACTTGGCGCCAGCAGAAACCCGGGCCGATGTTGGTGCAGCCGTGCCGGTCACGATGCCAGGGGCAAAGACGAGTTTGTTATTCGGGCCGAGGGGATGACAGAGCGGGGGAACTTCATCGTGGACGATGGTAGAGGTCGTACCTCGTCCACCTAGATTCTTGTAGGCTTCCGGAACTTCGCTAAGGCGATAAGTACGGTCATTCATGTTCAGTCGCAGAATCCACATGTTCTTACCTCCTCTCCTTGAAAGTTGCCAGGGCCAATCCCTGAAGTTGATTCGTTGTATTCCATGTCGACCTGAGCCTTGTCTTTATTTTTCCTCCTTTCCCAATATTTTCCCTTGGAAGAAATGTCGCTGAACTCCCTTTTAAAGCCAACACCATCTGGGAGGATACAAAGTTAAAATGAAAGAGTTGAAGTCAAAAAGTCAATTCAAGTATATTCAATTGCCGAAAGATAATCAATAGAGTAAAAGAGGGCGATTTGCCCCTTTTCCTCATCGCGGAAATTAAAAACGTGTCCGGCTCCGGGGATGATCAAGAGCTCACAGTTCTTTCCGGCGGATCGTAACTTTGCGCAAAGACGCTGCACTTGCTCCAGGGGCGCGGTGCGGTCCTTTTCCCCATGAATCAACAAAACCGCCGCCTGGATATGTTCCACAAGGTTTGAGGATGTCTTGCCCCCCATGGCAAGACCACCAAGGAGCCAGCCAGAGGGATGCGGGTTAGAGGAAAAAGCCCCCTGAGACTTCTTAAATGCGCCTTCCGCGAATTCCTTCCCATCTCCGGCTCCAGAACCAGAAACGGTTAGGTTAGAATGGTAGTCAACTATTTTTAATTTCCTGTACGATGGCGTCGCCCACTTCGGGGGTAGAATTCTTTCCGCCAAGATCTGGTGTCCTGACCTGACCCTTGGCCAGTACGGCCTCAACTGCCTTTTCGATCCGCCGGTCCACTTCCAGAGCCTGGGCATCATTATTTTTATTGCCCAGCCAGTCGAACATCATTCCCCCGGAGAGGATGGCGGCAATGGGGTTTACAATCCCTTTTCCGGCAATGTCCGGGGCGCTCCCGTGAATGGACTGGAACAAGCCATGATGGTCTCCTACTTCACTCGAGGGAGCCAGGCCGAGGCTGCCGATGGTTCCTGCGCCCAGATCCGAAAGAATATCTCCGAACATGTTCTCCGTCACTACCACGTCGAAATGCCAGGGTTTCTGGACCATGAAGACGGTCATGGCATCGGCATAATAACGCTCGCTCTGAATATCGGGGAACTCCCTGGCTACTTCATCGAAAACTTCCCGGAAAAAGGCATAAGCTTCCACCACGTTGGCCTTATCCACGCAGGTCACCCTCTTCACCCCATCCTCTGGGGCGCCTTTCCGCCGGCGGGCCATCTGAAAAGCGGCGCGGACGATCCGCTCCGTCCCCTTACGGGAGATGATCAAAGGGTTCACAGCGGCCTCGTTTCCGATGCGGAATCCTCCCTTTCCGAAAGTATAAAGTCCTTCGATGTTCTCCCGGAAGATCACATAATCAATTCCCTTCTCCTGGGCTTTCTTCAGAGGGGATTCCACTCCCGGGTATAGCTTCACGGGCCGGATATTGGCGTAAAGGTCCAGGTCTTGTCGATAGATGTATCCCGACTGCACTTCCCTTCCATCCGGCAGGCGGACATCGGGAAGGCCCACGGCCCCTAAATAGACCGCATCCGCTTTCCTTACGGTTTCAATGTCCTCCTGGGAAAAGGCTGTGCCGGTTCTCCGATAGCGGCCAGCGCCAATCTCTAATTCGGTAAACTGGACATCCAGGGAAGTCATGTCCAGGGCCGCCCGGATGACTTTCATTCCTTCTTTGATAATCTCGGGGCCTACCCCATCCCCTGGCAATACGACCACTTTATACAATCCCATGTTTTCTCCTTCCCATTATAGTTTCGGGTTTCGCGTTTCAGGTTTAAATTTAATAGGACGCAGATTTACGCAGATAACCGCAGAAACAAAAAAGACGCTATGCGCATAGCGCTAAGCGCTAAGCGACTTTCTGTGTACATCCGTGTCCAAAAAGGAAATTCCTATACAATCAAGTTTAGAGCCAATACCTCAAGACTTTGAACCCGCAACCCGAAACTCGTAACTCGCAACCTTTATTTTAATTTTGCCAGCGCCTCTGCTTTCCTCTGCTCCACGGCGGCAATGGCTTCGGCGCGCTGAAGGATTAGCTTGGACCGGTTATAGACCGGAATATCCACCATCTTTCCATCCATATTTACCGAGGCCGTTCCCCTGCGTACCCCTTCTTCGAAAGCTTCCACAGCCCGGCGGGCATATTCCACCTTTTCCGGGGGTGGGGAGAAGACCTGGTTGAGTACCGGAACCTGATCCGGATGGATGCAGGAAGCCCCCTCACATCCTACCTGGCGGGCTCTGGCGGCTGCTTGCTCAAACCCCTGCAGATCGCGGAAAACAGCAATGCTTCCCAAAAGACCCATGGGTCTGATCCCGGCAGCCTTGCAGACCGTTACCACCCAGGAGACGGGATAAAAAATCTCCAGGCCGTCCGGAGAAGGTTCCACCCCCAGCTCCAGACAATAGTCTTCCATACCGACGGTCATGGACTCAATCCGGGGGCTGGCTATGGCAATCTCCTGGGCTTTCAACAAGCCCCGCGGGCTCTCGATGAGGATGGAGAACTCGATGTGGCCGGGTTTGATCCCCCGTTGCCGCTCCAGCTTTTCCACCAGAGCCTCCAGGTTGCGCACTTCCTCGGCGGACTCGGTTTTGGGCAGGGTAATTCCATCCAGGCCCGGATAAACAGAGGCTTCCACGTCCAGGGGCAGCCAGGAGGGGTCCTTGTTAATCCGCACGCCCACCTCGGCCCCGCCCCGGGCCGCCAGGGAAATGGAATCCTTGATCAGCTTGCGGGCGTTTTCTTTTTCCGCTGGAGGCACAGCATCCTCCAGGTCCAACAGGATCGCGTCTGCCCCCCGCAGATAGGCTTTTTCTACAAATTTCGGGATATTCACCGGAAGGATTAATGTGGACCTTCGCACCATTCGCTTCATTCTTTAACTCCTCGTTTCCAAGATTTGATGACCACTACTGGCCTTTGTTTTTCTATTTCGATAGCAGGTTGGGAAGCCAAGTCGAAAGGGCAGGAATGTAGGTAACCATCAGGAGCACCGCGACCTCCACCAGAATGAAGGGAACCAGCTCTTTGATCACACGGACCAGTGGAGCTTCGGCCATGTCCGAAACCAAATAAAGCAAAACCCCCACCGGCGGAGTCAGTAAGGCGATCCCCAGAGAAAGAACAAATACCGCCGAATAATGATAAGGGTCAAGACCCACTTTATCCACGAGAGGGTACATAACGGGAACAAAAATGAAAATGATGGCAATCACATCCAGGCCGCAACCGACGATCAGTAGGAATATCACCAGCATGGTAAGGACCATGTATTTATCGGTGCTGATGGAAAGAATCAGGTCAACCAGCTTCCCGCCAACTCCGGTGTTCATGACTACATAACCGAAGAAGCCTGCTGAAGCCAGGATAACCAAGAGGTTGGCGACTCCCTTGGACGTCTCTTTGGCCATCTTCCAGAAGTTATCAAGGCGTATTTCCCGGTAGATGAAACCAAGGATCAAGGCATAAATGCAGGCCAGGACGCCTGTCTCCGTGATGGTGACCACGCCGAAGACGATCCCTCCTACAACGATTGCCGGCATGATCAAGGTCAGAAATCCGTCAAGAAAGGCCCGACCCATCTCCTTAAAAGTGGAACGCCTCTCCTCTTTCGGGTAATTCCGGCGGCGGCTGATGATATAAGCCACCCCCATA
>JAURYC010000218.1 GCA_030654105.1 Deltaproteobacteria bacterium | reverse complement strand
CAGGGGATTGTTCAGCTCATGGGCCACCCCGGCGACCAACTCTCCCAGGGCGCGCATCTTCCCGGCTTGGATCAGATGGGCTTGGGTCTTTTTCAATTCTCCTTCCAACCTTTTCTTCTCGGTTAGGTCTTTAAAAACCCCCAGGGTGCCAATGATCTGACCGGATTCATCCTTTAGCAAGGAAGCCGAGGTCAGGATCGGAACAGTTCCGTTTTTTTTCACCACCTTCGTTTCATAGTTCTTTAGAGTGCCTTTTCCCCGCAAGATCCCCATGATCTTCCGCGCTTCGTGCAACCCGTTAAGGTAAAACTGATGAATAGGAAGTCCTATGATATTCTCCCGGGACCTCCCCACCATCTCTTCAAACGCCCGGTTCAGAAAGGTGATCCGCCCCTTGGGATCCGTAGTCACGATGCCGTCCACCGAACTCTGCACAATGTTTTCCAGGTAATCCTTGGTCTTCCACAACTCTCTTTCCAGAGCCAACTTCTCGGTAATGTCCCGGGCGATCTCCAGGAATCCCAGCGTCTTGCCCGAGGAATCTTTCAGCGTGGTGACGATGGCGTGAGCGGTAAAGGGGGTACCATCCTTGCGAACCCGTTCCAGCTCATATTCGGTCATGCCTTCCGCTTCCACTTTGCGGGAGATCTCCTGGATGATGCCTCGCGACCGGTCGTCTATGCGGAAGGTTCTCCCGATTCGCATCTTACCCACCACTTCCTCTTTGGTCCATCCGAAGAGGTTTACTGAGCCGCTGTTGTACTCGATGATGTTCCCATTGGGGTCCGTCGCAATAATGGAATACTCCGTTGAGCTTTCCAGCACGCTATTAAGCATGTTGGACAGGTTGCGATATTTTTCTTCTTTCTCCTGAATCTCAACGGTACGAGCTTGGACGATGTCCTCCAAGTTTCGCGTATAATTGAGGACCTGATCCGCCATCCGGTTGAAGGACTTGGCCAGGATTCCAATCTCGTCTCCTGTGGTGAGGTTGACCTTTTGGGTCAGGTCTCCCCCGGACATCTTGGCTGTGACCGCGGTCAGCTCCAGGAGTGGCCGAGTAAGCACCCGGGAAAGCATGATGGTCAGCAGGATGGCCAAGGCAACGGTACCTAAGGCCACTAAGGTGATAAAAAACTTGGTGCGGGCCACCCCTCCAAAAATCTCCTCTTCATAGCTGCCCGCGGCGATGATCCAGTCCCAATCCCGAAAATATTGATATTTATTGATCTTCATCCGGGGATGGGTCTCGCCCAACTCTATGTTAGCCCAGGGGTAGCGGAGGGTCCCTACCTCATTCTCCTTCAAGAGAGGGGCTTTGCGGACCATCTCTTTAATGTACTCGAATCCCGCCGAGTCTCGGGCCTCCAGGATGCTCTCCCCCTCTTTGGCCGGGTGAACTACCAACCTTCCGGAACCGTCCATGATGAAGGCATACCCGGTCTTTCCGATCTTGATGGATCTGATGGCCGTCTTAAGGGCCACGGCCCCCTGTTCCGGTATCCCCACGTAGAGGGCGCCGATCACTTCTTTCCTGGCGTTCACGATGGGCTCATAGGCAGTAATGTACCAATCGTTCACCACAAAGGCCCGCCCCCGGTAGGTCTCTCCCCGGAGGATGGTTTTGGTGACCTCACTGGAGGCGGGAATGTAGGTCCCTACAGCTCTGGTCCCATCGGCACGTAAGACATTGGTGGAGATGCGGAGGAGCCGATCCCCTGATATGCGCTGAAAAATAGTACAGGTTCCCCCGACCAGCTTTTGCACACCGTCCACAATTGTGTAATCTCCCGTGATGGCTTTCCCGCCGATCGACCAGAAAGGAACGCGCATAGGGGTTTTTTCATTGGTGAATTGGTCCTCGGCCATGAACTGCACGAAATGATCCGATGAAATCCTTACGTATGGCCCATGCTGAAAGAAGGCATAATGGGCAATTTTTAAGTCAGCGGTTAGTTTATTCTGTAAGAGCTCCTGCTGGGCTTTGCACATGGCGTGAATGTTGGTCACGATGTGCTCGAGGTCCGATTCATAAGCCTGCTTCAAATCCTCGGTGAATTTCCCGAGCGAAAGCATGGCTGCCACCCCCAGAGGCACGAGGGCCAAGAGCAGGGTGAAGCTAATCAATTTGGTGCGGATTTTCCAGTCTTTAAATGGTTTCACAGCATAGCCTTTTTTTGCAATATATCAGACCGAGGGAAAAATCTCAATTTTTTTGCTTTGGTGAACTTTTTTAAGAAATTATTTCGGACGAGGACTGGAGGAAAAGAAATTTTTGAAATATTTTAGACAAATTGTCAAAATATTTTTACTTGGCTCCGCCTAATTTTGACAAAATTTCTATTTAAACCCGCAAAAGGAATAATTTTTTGCCATTTTGGCAGGATCGGGGTTATAAAAAACGAATATTGATTCATTATTTAAAAAATCCTTTGATAAAAAATTCTTTTAATATCAAATTGTTAAAAGTTATTAAAAAGATAATCCGAGTGACTTTTTTCCCATGGCATCCCCTTTGCTCTTTATTCGGGCAAGGATTGATAACAACAAACAATATAGGAAAGGAGGCGGGGAAGATGAAAAAATTAACAATTTTAATAATTACCACCGCTATCCTTTGTTGCTGGATCTCCAGTACATATGCGGCTGACATCTTGGGATATCCCATCGTCCCCAAACAGGCCAAATTCTACCTCATCATTCTTACTGCGATTGGGGCTTCCATGGCGATGGTGGCAACTGCTTATTTTTCCTTTTGGCTGGTGGACTTAAAAAAGAGGCGGAAGGAAATCGCGGTAAAACCTGCCTTTAACAAAGGGTTAGAGGCTTTTGGCGGCCAGTTGGCTGCAGTTGCCCAGCCGGCTAAATAAAAATTCTACTGCCTTGGAATAAAAAACCCCTTCTCTGGGACCAGGGAGAAGGGGTTTTTTTTAAGCAGCTTTTTGAAGAACCTTTTCTTCTATCTTCGCCTTGGGCGCACGGGTAACAAAGGTAAGCCCCGCAGCAATCAGCAGGCATACCGAAGCAATCAAGTAAGCGTTGCTGAAATTTTTAGAAGCATCGAAAATCCAACCACTAAGAACTGGGCCAAGAATTCCCCCAACCCCCCAGGCTGTAAAAACAAACCCATAATTGACCCCGAAATTCTTCATCCCAAAATAATCTTTGGTCGCCGAGGGAAAAACGGAAAGGTTCGCCCCGTAGTTGAACCCGATGAGTACCGAAGCCAGGAAAAGAGTCCCGTACGTGTCCAGTCCCCGGAGTAAAAACATGAGGACTGCCTGGAAAACAAAGACAATAAACATCGTCCGGGTACGACCGATTTGGTCCGAAAGAACACCCGCCACAATACGCCCGGCAGCATTGCCCACTGCCAAAAAGGCTACGAATATGAATCCCGCTTTAATGCCTGCCTGAAGGTCAACGATCTTGGCCAATTTTCCTATGATCATCAACCCGGCGCCTGCCCCAAAAACATACATGATCCATAGAAGATAGAATTGAGGGGTACGGAGCATTTCGTGCCATTCGTAATCCTTCGCCACCGACGCACTCTGGGCACTCCCCTTCGCCGTAGCCTTAGTGGCGATGGGGTTCCCCAAGGGTTTATATCCTGCTGCAGGATTTTTTAGCAACTGAGCAAGAACGACAACCACGATTAGGAAAGCAATTCCCAAAATCAGGAAGCTGCTCTGAATTCCAAAACTGCCCAAGAGGTAATGGGCCAGAGGAGCAATGTAAACCGAGGCCAGCCCAAATCCGGCAACGACCAACCCGGCAATCAAGCCCGTCCGGGCTGGGGGGAACCATTTCACCGCCGGAGGAGTAGCTGAAGCATAACCGAACCCAATTCCTGTCCCGGCCAGAATTCCAAAACCGATAATCAGACCAGTGAGAGATTGACCTAAACTGGTTACGATAAAACCAATCCCGCAAAAAAATCCTCCTAAGGTTGCCACCAAGCGAGGGCCAAACTTATCCTGAAGCCTTCCTGCCGGGACCATCATAAAAGCAAACACAGCAATGGCCACGGAATAAGGGAGGGCGGTCTGGGTTTCATTCCACCCCCATTCTTTCGTAATTTGCTTTGATATAACTGACCAAGCGTAGAGGACTCCCAATGCCAAATTGATCCCCGTGCCGGCAAAGGTAACAATCCAACCTCGATTGTGGTCACTCGCCGGAAGAGAGGAACTTGTTATACGATCGGACATGAAAAATTGCCTCCTTAGAAAAGGGTTAAAAGGCCTCCGGAGAGACGTCTTGGCCAGACGTCCCTCCAGGCCCCTTTTCTTCCAGTTTTATTGTCTTTCAGATACTAAGGTTTGGACGACCGAGGGGTCGGCCAAGGTGGTGGTATCGCCCAATTCGCGGACATCTCCTGCGGCGATCTTCTTCAAGATACGGCGCATGATTTTTCCGCTACGGGTCTTAGGCAGCGCGTCGGCGAACTGGATCTTATCCGGAGTGGCGATCGGTCCGATCTCCTTGCGCACGTGGGCCACCAGGGTCTTTTTCAAATCATCCGTCTTGGGCTGGCCCGCTTTCAGGGTGACGAAAGCGTAGATTCCCTGCCCTTTGATTTCATGGGGCATGCCCACCACCGCGGCTTCGGCCACGGCTGCATGGCTGACCAGGGCGCTTTCTACTTCGGCTGTGCCAATGCGGTGACCGGAGACGTTGATGACGTCGTCCAGCCGGCCCATCAGCCAGAAATCTCCATCTTCATCCACCCGGGCACCGTCGCCGGTGTTATACATCCCCGGAAAGCGCACGAAGTAAGTTTCCTTGAAGCGCTCGTGCTGGCCATAGACCGTACGCATTATTCCCGGCCAGGGCTTCGTGATCACCAGGTATCCACCTTCATTCACCTCGGCTGGCGAGCCGTCCTCGCGGATGACCGCTGCCTCAACTCCGGGAAAAGGTTTCGTCGCGGATCCTGGCTTGATGGCGATCGCTCCCGGGAGAGGGGTGATCAAAATTCCGCCGGTTTCGGTCTGCCACCAGGTGTCCACAATAGGACACTTTTCTTTGCCGATGACTTTGTAGTACCACATCCAGGCTTCAGGGTTGATGGGTTCCCCCACGGTCCCCAAGAGCCGGAGGGAAGAAAGGTCTCGCCCCAAGGGCCATTGGTCGCCGTCGCGCATCATGGCCCGGAGTGCGGTGGGCGCCGTGTAGAAGATATTGACTCCGTTCTTTTCCACCGTGGCCCAGAAACGATCAGGCTGGGGATAGTTGGGAACGCCTTCAAACATCACGCTGGTGGCTCCAGCGGCCAGAGGGCCGTAGACAATATAACTGTGCCCGGTGACCCAACCGATGTCCGCCGTGCACCAGAATACGTCTTCGTCCCGGTAATCGAAGATCCACCTGAACGTCACCATGACGTAAAGCAGGTACCCGGCCGTCGTATGCAGAACCCCTTTGGGCTTTCCAGTCGAACCACTGGTATAAAGGATGAACAGCGGGTCCTCGGCATCCATTACCTCCGGTGGGCAAAACGGCTTAATGTCCGGAGCGGCCATCTCTTCATGCCACCAGAAATCTCTCCCGGCCTTCATATCCACCTTGGTATTGGTGCGGTTGTAGATGATGACGGTTTTTACCGCAGGACAGCTGGCCAGGGCAGCGTCGGCGTTACTCTTCAGGCCGATGATTTTGCCGCTGCGGTAGCTGGCATCCGTCGTAATCAGGGCTGTGCTGTTGGCATCCAAGATGCGGTCTTTGAGGGCATCGGCACTGAACCCACCAAAAACAATGCTGTGGATGGCCCCGATACGGGCGCAGGCCATCATGGCAATGGGCAACTCGGGGATCATGGGCATATAGATAGTTACGCAGTCACCCTTTTTCACGCCCTTTTTCTTCAGGACGTTGGCGAACTTACAGACCTCCGTGTAAAGCTGCTGGTAGGTGTAAGTCCTGGTATCCCCTGGCTCGCCCTCCCAGATCAGAGCAGCCTTATTCTTCCGCCAAGTCTTCAGATGCCGGTCCAGGCAATTAACCGTGACGTTAAGCTTCCCCCCCTGGAACCACTTGATGTACAGGTTATCTCCGAAGCTGTAATCCAAGACCTTATCCCACTTCTGGAACCACTCCAGCTCTTCAGCCTGTTTTCCCAAAAATCCATCGGGGTCCTCGATGGACTTATTATATATTTTTTTAAACTCCTCCAGGCTCTTAATATGGGCCTTTCGGCTGAATTCCTTCGGGGGGGGGAATTTCCTTGTTTCTTCCATCATACTGGTGATTGTTTTTTTCTCCTCTGCCATAGGTTACCTCCGGTAAGATATTTTCATGCTTCTTTTATATTTTACTTAATTTTTCCATCCCAGCTAATTCAAAAAAATTAAAAAAGCAAACATCGAATGCTGGCTTGACGAAAAAATTCTTGAAAAATCAGCTTTTCAGGGAGTTTCCGCGAGGTAGGGATAAGTCGAGAGGACCTAAGGCAATCGGCCGAATCTTCCGGGAACTTGCCGAGTAAAACCTCTGCGCCCCGATGGCCTTCTTTCGGGTACCTCCATCTCCGGTCATTCCAGCTCATCTTTTTCTTGCTCTGCCTCTGGCTGGAGGAGGCTTTCCCGGCCTTTGAATCACCCTTAAATCTTCCATACCATCAGCCCTTGTTAGGCCGTCTTTGGGATTAGGAGTTCAATGGGACGAATTGACTCCCAGTGTCCGGGAATATTCCAAACGACGAACTGCGGGTTCTCCGATTACATCCATGATTTCCGTGATAAGTTCCCGCACCCGCTCTTTGAGGATGCGCATCTCCGCGGCCATTGCCTGCTTTTCTAGCGCCTGTTTTATTGTCTTATTCAGGGTCAACTTTGTAAAGGGTTTTTGGATGAAATCAAAAGCCCCTTCTTTCAGGGCCTCCAATCCCATTTCAATTTTGCCATGGCCGGTCATGAGAACGATTTCTACATCGGGGAGGATTGCTTTGGCCAGCTTTAACAATTTATGGCCATCCATCCTGGGCATGCAGACATCGGATAGGATCAGGTGGACCTTACGCTCACGAATGATTTCCAACGCCGCCTGGCCATCAGCGGCAGTCAGTACATTGTATCCTTCCCTCTCTAATATTTTTAGCAATGTTTCA
>JAURYC010000217.1 GCA_030654105.1 Deltaproteobacteria bacterium | reverse complement strand
ATATGCGGCTTCTCGGGACTTTCATCTTTTTTGCAAGATCCTCGGCCTTTTCGAACAAAGATTTTTGAATCGAGATGGCGGTCTTGATTGTTTCCATTCTTTCATACCATCCTTTCTACTAAAAATATAACCAATATTATTATTATTGGCAATACCAAAAGGAGGAATTATTTAAGCTGAAGGAGGCCCTGCAAGAATAGGGGTGAATGGGATGGCCCGAAGCAGGATCAATTTTTCCTCCGGGTTTCGGCAAGGTCATTCAAGGCTCAAGGTGCGCTGTATAACAATTCAAGCTGATGTCCCGATGGCCGGCGGGTAAGATAGAGACTAAACTGTTACCTCCCAAGATTAAGGTTCCCCTCTCACATGTTCTGAGACAGATGTCAATTCTTAATTGAACACCCTGGGGGATTAAGGAGGATTAATAGGTAGGAAAATCTTTCTATCTGGACGATTACCTTCTTTTATTTTTCCATTATGAAAGCTGAGTATGGATTTACCCCTTTGGTTAAAATTACCGCCAGCGTTTCTTTCTCCGCCAGCGCTGGTAGCCCTTGCCGGACACCTCCGATTTGATTCCTAAGTAGAACTCTTTGACGTCCTCGTCTTCCATCAAGTTCTGGGGGGTATTGGCCAAGACAATCCTACCGGTCTCCAGGACATAGCCGAAATGGGCGATGGAAAGGGCCATGCGCGCATTCTGTTCCACCAGAAGTATGGTCGTCCCTTCGCGATTAATCGTCTGGATAATCTTAAATATCTCCCGTACCAGAATAGGCGATAATCCCAGAGAAGGTTCATCCAACATGAGAAGTTTGGGCCGGGTCATTAACGCACGCCCAATGGCCAGCATCTGCTGTTCGCCGCCACTCAGGTAACCAGCCTGCTGGGAGGATCTTTCCTTAACGATGGGAAAGTAGCGGATCACCCGGTCCAAGTCCTCTTGCACTCCTTTTTTGTCCTTGCGGGTGTAAGCCCCCATCTTTAGATTCTCCCAAACCGTCAGTTCGGGGAAGACCTCCCTTCCTTCAGGAACCATGGCAATGCCCAGGTTGACAATATCCTCCGCATCCAGGCCGTCGATCCTTTTGCCTATAAACTCGATGGTTCCTTTATCCGGCTGATCCTCCAAAAGTCCCATGACCGTCTTCAGGGTAGTCGTCTTGCCTGCGCCATTTCCCCCCAGGACTACCGAGATAGTTCCCTCTTGAATGTCTAAAGAGATTCCCCGGAGCGCTTTAATCAACCCGTAATAAAGAGTTTCAATATTTTTTACCTGTAAGATGCTCCCCAATTCTCTACCCCTCTCCCAAATAGGCTTTTAATACCTCGGGATGTTTCTGGACCTCCTGCGGAATCCCTTCGGCGATCACCTGACCGTAATTTAAAGCCAGAATCCGATCGGAAATACCCATGACCAAATTCATGTCGTGCTCCACCAACAGCACGGTAATTCCAAAATCGTCCCGGATATCCCGGATGGAAAAAATGAGATTTTCCTTTTCCTCCAGGTTCATGCCCGCGGAAGGTTCATCCAATAACAACACTTCGGGTTCCAGGGCTAAAGCCCGTCCCAATTCGACTAATTTTTGAATCCCGTAAGGAAGGTTGACCACTAATTGGTTCCTGGAAGCCTGAAGTTCCAGAAAGTCGATGATCTCTTCAACGATCTCCCGGTTCTGGATCTCATCCCGGGCAGCTTTGGAATGGGCCGTCAAGAAAGTCGCCCCTGCCCATACCCCAGTTTTCAACTTGGTATGCCTTCCCAGCATCAAATTATCCATGGTGGTCATGTGGGCAAAAAGCTCGATGTTCTGGAAGGTGCGGGCAATTCCAACTTCCGCCACTTGATAGGATTTAAAAGGAGTAATATCCTGATCTTTGAAAAATATCTTCCCATTACTGGGCTTATAGATGCCGCTGATGCAATTGAAAACCGTGGTCTTCCCTGCCCCGTTGGGGCCGATGATGGAATAAATTTCTCCTTTTTTTACCTCGAAGGTCACCCCGCTCAGTGCTTTCAATCCTCCAAAACTTATGGATAAGTTCTCGACCTTTAAATGGGCCATGCTTGCCTCTGTTTCTCGTGGGGGAGATGAGGGGTTAGGGAAATGGGGAGAATTTCTCTCCCTATCACCCCATCTCCCTATCTCCCTATCTCTTTGTGTGTCATTTCGTAATCCGGGTCCACTCCGATAGCCGTTTGATACTTCCATCCGGCTGGACCTGTCCGAAGAAGACATGTTTACCCCCCTGATGATCCGTGGGGATGAAAGTAATGGGCGGGCCGATGCCCTGCCAGTCCTTCATAGTCTCCATGGCCTTCACGAATGTATCGGGGGTCAAATTCTTTCCCGTTCGCTTGAGTCCTTCAACGAAGGGCTCGGCAAACACAATCCCGGCAATATAGAAGGTCGACCACCGCTCTTTGGGCTCATATTTTTGGTGCCAGGCGCGATATTTAACCATCAGAGGGTGATTCGAATCCGGCGTCTCTCCGAAGTTGGAATGAATCATTCCCGCCCAGAGACCTTTAGTGACCCCCATCATCGCCACCCCATCGGAGAGCGTGCTGCTGGTCCCCCATTGGGGTTTGAAACCGATCTTGGCTGATTCTCCCAAGAGCAACGCCCCATGGGTAGGCATGGCCCACATGACCACGGCCTCTGCTCCGGAGGCTTTAAGTTTCAAAACATGAGAACTCAGATCCCGGTCCGTTACCTCGGCCGATACCGAAGCGACCAGTTGCAGGTTTTTCTCCTTCACGTATCGCTCCACGCCTTCCAAGCCTTGTTTTCCATAGTCATCGTTCTGGTAGAACATGGCTATCTTGGTGATTTTCATGTTCTCATGGAAATAGCGAATGAGGGCGTAGCCTTCGTCAATGTATAAGGGGTAGATGGGGAAGATGTATTTTTGGAAAGGTTGGATCCAGTTGGTCACGCCGCTGCATCCCATACTCACCATGATGACTTTGTTTTCCGTGTAATAATCTCGGACCGTCATCCCGGGTCCAACCCCTACGCAACCTACCGTCGAGAAGATCCCGATCTGTTCTACAAACTCTTTGCCAATGGCTTTGGTTTTGGCCGGCGAGTAGGAATCATCGCGGAGAAAATACTTTATCTTCCTTCCGTGAATCCCTCCCTCGTCGTTGATGCCCTTAAAGTAAAGCCCTGTTCCCCGGGCGACTGCACCCCAGAGAGCGGCCGGTCCGGTCTGAGGACCCGTCTGCCCCACCAGGATCTCTGTGTCAGTAACTCCTCTCACTGCTTGGGCCCAGGCCCCCGTGGTTACGATAAAAACTCCGAGGATCAACGAACTTAGTAAAACAAACATCGCTTTTCCTTTCATCCTTTCCTCCTTTCTTTTCTTTCACTTCTTTTTTTCCCGCAAAAGCCTATTTTTCTCATCCTTCCTCTTTCATCTTTAACCTTTTACCTTATACCTTTCACCTTCTTTATTCTTAGACCTTCTTCACAAAATGCTTGCCTAAAAGGCCACTGGGCCGGATGCAGAGCATCAGAACAATGATGGTAAAAGCCACCACCGATTTAAAGGACAAAGAAACATATCCTCCAAAAAGATTTTCTACCACTCCTAAAATGGCTCCCCCTAATGCCGCTCCCGGCAAGCTGGTCATTCCTCCGAGCACGGCGGCAGCAAAAGCTTTCATCAGCGGGTCCATCATCATGGGTGGATCCAGAACCGTAAGGGCGGCGATAAACATCCCCGCTACCGCCCCGATAAAGGAGCTAAGCGCCCAGGTAAAAGAGAAAATACGTTTGGTGCGGATGCCCATCAGGCGGGCCACCAAGCGGTTCTGCTGGGTGGCCCGCATGGCCGTGCCCAGCTTGGAATACTGGAAGAAAAAGAAAAGAAGAGCCATCAAGATCAAGCAGATGATGATCGTCCAAAAATTAACTTTACTGATTAACAGACCAAAAAAATTATAAGTCTCGAATCCGGAGATAGGGAAAGGCATCGAGCGCTGGTCGGGGCCCCATTTCCACCCCGCCAATCCCATGAGGATCATCTCAAATCCCAGGGTGATAATGATCATCCCGATTACCGTCGGGTCTTTTGCCGGTCGCAAAAAGGTAAATTCCAAAAAGGCTCCCAGACCCGCGGCAAATAGGAAAGTCAAAAGTAGGGCAAGAGGAAAGGAAAGGTGATAACTTTCTAACAAGGTAAAGGCCACGAATGAACTAATCATGGCCATCTCCCCCTGGGCAAAATTTAACACTTCCGAGGTTTTATAAATAATGACCATGCCCAGCGCCAATAGGGCATAGCAAAACCCTACGGCCAAACCGCTGACAATCAATTGCCCGAGCATTCCCCCTCCTCAATGAGTGATTAGTGTGAGTGTCAGTGTCAGTGGGAGTGGGAGTGAGTATCAAATATTTTTTTATATTTTCACTGACACTAACACTGACACTGTTTTTAAAACGGATACGTTTTCCAGTACTTTTTGATCCTGATCCAAATGCCGAACATCCCCAGCGGCTCGAAAAGGACGATCAAGATCATAATCAGCCCATAAACGATAATAGCTACATTGGAAATGCCACCCATAGTCATGTACTTTTCTGAAAAGCTTACCAGAACCGCCCCGATTCCCGGAATATCTTGAATGGCTTGTAATTTGACGTCCAAGTAGGTCATGAGCGTGGCCCCGGCGATCGATCCCATGATGGACCCTAATCCCCCGACGACCACCATAGCCAAGAAAGTGATGGACATGATGATATGAAATCCTTCTGGGTTGATAAAGCCCAAAATAAAGGCGTAAAGTCCCCCGGCGATTCCGGTGTAGAAAGCGCTAACCGCGAAAGAAAGAGTTTTATAATACGTGAGATTTACTCCCATCGTCTCGGCAGCCACATCGCTATCCCGGATGGCAATGAAGGCTCTCCCCACCTTGGTTTTGAATAACTTGATCGCTCCGATGACGAGGAGAATGCCGATGCCCAAAATGAGATAGTAGAAGTGGATATCTTTCATGGGCGTCCCCAAGAGGTAAAGCTTCGGGGCTTGCATACCCATGCGCCCGCCGAAAAACTCGGCGTGTTTGATCACCGTGGTCGCGGCCATGCCGAAACCCATGGTAGCGATAGCCAGGTAGGGTCCTTCCAAGCGCAAGGAAGGAAGGCCCAGCAGAAATCCAAAGCCGGCGGAAATGAAGGCTGCTACAGGAAGAGCAATAAAAAAAGGAATCCCTAATTTGGTAATGAACATAACGGTCGTGAAAGCTCCAATGGCAAAGAAACCTGCATGGCCCATGGAGATCTGACCCGTAAAGCCCACCAGGATGTTAAGGCCTATGGCGACAATACAATGAATGATAATAAGATTGAGGAGATAAACTGAAAACCCCAGGATGTGCGTTTTGGTCACGATCCAGGGCAAGAAGAGAAGGAAAACAAACAAGATAAGGGAACAAACCAAAACCGTGTTGCTTTTGAACAGTTCAATGTCTTCGTAGTAAGACCTTTTAATGTCCACTCTTCAAACCTCGCCAGTTTAGATTCAGCAAATCGATTTAAGCACCTTTTCCTGGGCCGGATGTAGAAATAATAATATAATCCACCCCCTGCCAACTCTACATCTCCCCTTCTTCCGCTTTGCCCATTTCAATTATTATATCTTCGTTGATAAGTCAATCATTATTTTTTACTCGCCCCCCTTCCCTTTTCAATAGGTGGATGAATTTACTTTGATTAACGGAGCCCGGACGGGAGGGTGATGAAAGAGGGAGCACCGGCGGGGAAAAGATCTGTTGCGGACCCGTGCTTACCTTCCGCCAAGGAAGGCGGGATCGAAGGAAGGGAGGGCATTCTCGGCGGCAGCTCCGCCCTGTTCATTGAAAGGATTACCGCCTTGTGCTCCCGAGAGATTCACCCTCCCGTCCGGGCCGGGCAGTCTCTTC
>JAURYC010000216.1 GCA_030654105.1 Deltaproteobacteria bacterium | reverse complement strand
CTTTCCTCAGGGGGCAAGAAGTTCCGGTGAATTGTATGGGGACCGCTAAGCAATTTCTACACGAACGTCCCCCCTTTCATTCCCTAGACGCCAGATTTATAAAGTCCGGCTTATAGCGGGATTCGTCGCCCCGCATCTTTGGATTGGGCTTCCTTCAGACCCCACCTCACTCATGCGCAGGCACAATTCGTGGGTATCGGCTGATTGAACTTGAAAGAAATGGTGCGGAGTTAGCCACTGGCATAGGCTGCCCTCCTCTGGTAGGAACAAGCGAAGATTATCATTAATTCTTCGCAAATGTCAAGATTACAATCCCAGGGTCAGGTCTATTTAATTTGCATATCTTGTTGAGATAACTTTCCGGGTTGATTTCGGTTCTTTCTATCGATAAAAAAATAGATTCCACAATAGGGAATGTCCGCCGCTTTTGTAGGGTCTAAAGATTCGAAGAATCAAGGGTCTGCTCCTGGAACGCTGGACTGCTTGAACCCTTTTAGGGCCTTTTTCATCCTGTACTGATTCGTTATCGGCAGCCGGCGATCTTTGCCAAACGCCCGGGGTGTAATTTTGACCCCCGGAGGAGACTGTCTTCTTTTGTATTCATTGAGGTCCACCCTGCGGATTAAATCTTCGACCATCTTCTGCTCAAACCCCCGGGCTTGAATCATCTCCACGTTCTGATCCTCCTCCACGTAGGCCCGAAGGATCGGGTCGAGGATGTCGTAAGGAGGAAGAGAATCCGTATCTTTCTGGTTGGGTCGAAGTTCAGCTGAAGGAGGCTTTATCATCACCCGCTCCGGAATGATGCGGGTGGCCCCCAAGGAATTGCGGAAGGAGGCCAATTGATAAACCAGAGTCTTGGGAACATCTTTAATAACGGCGAATCCGCCGGCCATATCACCGTAGAGGGTGCAATAGCCTACTCCCATCTCGCTCTTGTTTCCCGTGTTTAAAACCAGCCAGCCAAATTTGTTAGACAGGGCCATTAACAAATTCCCCCGGATACGGGCCTGAAGGTTTTCTTCCGTGACATCGGGTTTTTCCCCGGCAAATGAATTTTTTAAAGTCTGCAGGTAAGATTTGAAGACATCGTCGATCGGGATGACCCGCAATGCAATTCCCAGATTTTCAGCCAGAGCCCTGGCATCTTCCAGGCTCTCGGGAGAAGAATACACCGAAGGCATGGCCACTCCTACTACGCTCTCCTTTCCCAGGGCATCCATGGCGATCGTCGCCGTCAGCGCCGAGTCAATTCCCCCGCTTAAACCGAGAAGCACCTTCTGAAATCCGTTTTTCCGGACATAATCGCCCGTCCCCAGAATCAGGGCCTGGTAAATTTCTTCCAGGGGACGTAAGGCCTCCTGGATCCTCGCGGGGAAGGGCTTAGGAGGCCGTTTCTTTTTCAGAGGGGGAAGGATCAGGCGCTGCAGTTTTCCTTCGGCCAATGAAGCCAGCTTTTCTTTTCTCCGCCGCGGGTCATGAAGTCGATAAAGCAGAACATCGTCCAGGTCTAAATCCACCACCAGGAGGTCTTCCTGGAACGCCTTGGCCGTGGCGATAACCTCTCCCCTTTGGTCCAATACCATGGACCCGCCATCGAAGACCAACTCATCTTGTCCGCCCACAAGATTGACATAGGCTACAATGGCCGAATAGTCCCAGGCCCGGGTGGATAGCATCCTCTGGCGAAAATTCCTTTTTCCGGCATGGAAGGGAGAAGAAGAAATGTTTACCACTAATTGAGCGTTACCCTGAAGGCACTGGGTACGCATGGGATCGCCCGGATACCAGATGTCTTCGCAAATATTCACCCCTATCGTCGTCTCTCCCAATTGAAAGACCAAAATATCCTTGCCGCTCTGGAAATAGCGATCCTCGTCGAAAACCCCATAATTGGGAAGGTAGATTTTATGGTACACTCCGACCAGTTTTCCGTCGTGCAGAACCCCGGCGGCGTTAAAAATATCTTCGCGCATATCGGCAAAACCGACGATGGCTGTAATTCCCCGGCTGGCTTTGGCTACCTTTTCCAGAGCTTGCAGATTTTCCTTGACAAAGGCGGGATTCAATAGGAGATCTTCGGGGGGATAACCTGAAATCGCCAATTCTGGGAAGGCCACCAAGTCGGCATCCACTTCCCGGGCCTGGCCGATGATTGCGGCAATTTTTTGCCCATTGCCCTGCAGGTCTCCAACCGTATTGTTAATTTGCCCCAGGGCCAGCCGCAAGGTTCGCTTCACCCTTCTCCCTCTACGATCGCAATATCTTTTCGGATCTTATACCGTTCAATCTTCGAACGCAAGGTATTCCGGCTCATTCCCAAGAGAATCGCTGCCTGAACCTGATTCCCTTTCGTTTCTTGTAAAGCCCTCTTGATAAGGATTTTTTCTACAGCCGACATCAGGTCAGATTCCGGCCTCCCCTTAGCATGTTCCGCCAGTTCTTTGAAAACCGGCTCCATCAACATCTCCAACCTTTTCTCGAAATCGATCTGTTCTTGGGCCCCGATTTCTGGCTCCACTTCTTCCAGGATGAAATCCTCAAGGAGCAGGGTGTGCCCTTTGGCGATAACCAAGGCCCTTTTTACTGCGTTCTCCAGTTCCCTAACATTTCCCGGCCAGCGATAGCGCATCAATTTTTCCAGAGCGCGCGGGGCGATGTTTTTAACGTTGCGGTTGATTTCCGGCGCGAAAATTTGCAAAAAATACCGCACCAGTTCGGGGATATCTTCTCTGCGCTCCCGCAGGGGAGGAAGATGGAGAGTAACAACTTTCAGTCGATAATAAAGATCCTGGCGGAATGTTCCTTCGCGGATGGCCTTTTCCAAATCCTTATTGGTGGCCACGATCACTCGCACATCTACAGTAATACGCTCGCTTCCCCCTAATCGTTCAAACTGCCGGTCCTGGAGCACGCGCAGGATTTTGGCCTGGGTTGCCGGGGTCATGTCGCCTATTTCATCAAGGAAAAGGGTACCTCCGTTGCATTGTTCAAATTTGCCGATGCGCCTGGTCAAGGCCCCGGTGAAAGCACCTTTTTCATGGCCGAAAAGCTCACTCTCCAGGAGGGTTTCCGGAATGGCGGCACAGTTCACGGGTAAGAACGGCTTTTCCGCCCGGCTACTATGATGATAGACGGCTCGGGCCACTAATTCTTTCCCCGTCCCGCTCTCACCGCGCAGGACCACCGTCACCCCCGTGGGGGCAACCTGGCCGATCATCTTGTAAATCTGTTGCATGGCCGGAGAAGATCCTACGATCGCCTCCACCCCGGCTCCTGCCTCGGGACGATCCGGATAAGCAACCATCTTTTTCATCATCCGGGATACTTCCAAGGCCCGCTCCACCATGGCCCTCATCTGGGGTATGTCAAAAGGTTTGAGGATGTAGTCGAAAGCTCCGAACTTCATGGCCTCAATGGCCGTTTCGGTCGTCCCAAAAGCGGTCATCAGGATGATCAATGCTTTGGGATCTTGTTCTTTGATCTGTCGCAGAACATCCAATCCACTCTGCCCGGGCATTTTGATGTCCATGATCACCAAGTCCGGATTTTCAGCAAAAAAAAGCTTTAGAGCTTCGGTTCCATTCTTGGCGGAAGAAATGAGAAAGCCCTGCCCTTCCAGCATCCGGTTTATCGAATACCGCATGCCGGGATCATCATCCACAATCAGAATTTTTTCCAAGAAACCTCCCAATTCACAACTGGGGTGTAGGGGGTAGGGTGTAGTAAATACACTTCGTACTTTAGACCCAACACCCCACACCCTACACCCTTTTAGTGTAACGGTAGGGTTATATAAAAAGTAGTTCCTTTTCCGAGGGTACTTTCCAGCTTGATTTCACCTCCGTGCTCCTCGATGATCCGCTGGGCGATCGGTAGCCCCAATCCGATGCCTTCTTCCTTGGTGGAGAAAAATGGCTCGAATATCCTGCTTTGGATCTCTTCCGCAATTCCTTCCCCCGAATCCTGAAAGGTTATGGTAACGACTGGGCTCCCGCGAGTTCCCCCTGGATGACTTTGCACCGCAGTGGCAACTTTCAATTTCCCTCCCTGGGGCATGGCCTGGATAGCGTTGAGCAAAAGGTTTAAGAAGACCTGCTTCATCTGCTCCCCATCCATTGGCACCGGGGGCAATGCGGGGTCATCTTCCCTCTTCAGCAAAACTCCCTGTGCTTCCATCTCGTAAACCACCAGGGCAATGGTTTCTTCCAGCACCTTGCGTACATCCCTCGGCTCCAGAGAAGGGGGCCGGGGCCGAGCGAAATCTAAAAACTGTTTTATAATTTTATTCACCCGTTCAATCTCGGTCTCGATCACGGCTAAATCTTTTTCCCGCGAGGCTGCTGTAGCCATTGCATCCACCAGGGAATGGATTAAAATTTTGATGCTGGTCAAGGGGTTGCGAATCTCGTGGGCAATCCCGGCCGAAAGCTTTCCCAAAGCCGCCAGCTTCTCGGATTGAAAGAGCTGTCTTTGGGTTTCCCCCAGATCGGCGGTGGCTCTTCTGACCCGTTCCTCCAGCTGGTTGCTGAAGGCTCTCAGCTCTTCATACATCAAAGCATTTTCCAAAGCCAGTGCCGCTTGGTTGGCGAAAATCATCAGCGACTGGAGTTTCTTTTCCGTGATAACGGTCTGGCTCATTAGATTATCGGCGGCGATTCCTCCTAAGACTTTATCCCGGGAAAGTAAGGGTACAACCGCAAAGGATTTAACATCCAAAAAATTGATCACCCCCCGATTCACCCGGGGATCCCGGCTGGCGTCTTCCACGATGAAAGGCCGGCGTTCTTTGATGGCCCGGGAGACCATGTTGTCTTCCGGGTCATAAGGTAAGCTGATATCTTGAATCCTATCCCTTTCCACTCCGACCGCAACTTTGCAGACCAGCTGATTTTTCTCTTCATCCAGCAGATAGAGGCGGGCCCGGTCAAACCCAATTCCTCGGGCCACTCCTTTCAAGATCAATTCCAGAATCTCATCTAAGTTCAGGGTGTGCATGGATTGCCCAATATCATGGAGCAGCGAAAGCTCGCGCACCCTCTCCAGTTCCTCGATGATCTCTTCTTGCTTTTTCTGGAATTCGTCGAATACCGGGTAAGAGGTCATGGAATGCTCCCCAAAATCCAACCCTTTGACTTCTTCTTCGGGGGAGACGCGCAGCCCCACGGTGGCGTCCAGGAGTTTGAAGAATCCAAAGGAAAGGGGGAAGGCCCAGAGGAAAACAGTAATCACTGCCAGCGCCTGAACCATGAGGAGGTCAATTCCCCCACCGAAGATCAACCCGTTTACGGCGTAACCCAAGCTATTCTGTACATATTTATCCTGGGCAAAAAACCCCACCGCCAAGGTTCCCCAGATGCCGTTCACGCCGTGAACCGAAATGGCCCCCACGGGATCGTCTATCCGCAGTTGCTCGAACGCTTTCAGGGAAAAATATAGAATGAAACTCGATAAGCTTCCAATGACTGCGGCACTAAATGGGCTGATGATGGCCACCCCTCCGGTGCAAGAGACCAAGCCGGAGAGGACTCCGTTGAGGGTCATGCCCACATCAGGCTTCCCGCGGAGAAACCAGGTCAAAGCCATGGTACACAGAGCTCCGCTCGCCCCCGCCAGAATCGTATTGACGGCAATCAGGGCGATGCTCGGGTTGGTAGCTGAAAGGGTATTGCCGGTATTGAATCCAAACCAGCCGAACCAGAGAATAAACACCCCCAGGGCCACCAAAGGAATATTATGCCCGGAAATGATATTGACGGACCCGTCGCGGTTGAGACGACCCAGACGCGGTCCCAACACCAGCACCCCCGCCAGTGACACCCAGCCCCCCACGGAATGCACGACCGTTGAGCCGGAAAAATCAATCATCCCCTTGCGGGCCAGCCAGCCCCCTCCCCAGATCCAATGGCCCACCACCGGATAAATCAACGTGCTGATGAGGACCGTGTAAAAAAGATAACCAATAAATTTAGCCCGTTCACTCATGGCTCCGGAAACGATGGTTGCAGCCGTGGCGGCAAAAACCACCTGGAACATCAAATTGGCAAACTTCCAGTTGTCTATTTTCCCGGAGTGAGTAATATGGTTCAAGAAAAAGTCGCTCGTCCCGAAAAGCCCGAGAGCACTGGCTCCAAACATCAAACCATAGCCGATGAAAAAGAACCCGATCGCCCCGATGGCAAAGTCGATCATGTTTTTCATGACCACATTGCCCGCGTTCTTGGCCCGGGTGAAACCCACCTCCACGAGGGTGAAACCCGCCTGCATAAAAAAAATCAAAAAGGAAGCCACCAGGGTCCAGATCATATCCATGGAGGCGGCATGCTCGGAAAGGGCTTTGATGTGTTTCCCCGCCTCATTTCCCTCCAGAGGCAGGGACCTACTCGGAATAAAAAGGAAGAAGAAAAGAAGAAGAGGGATAATAATTTTGGGCCGCAGGAAGAATCTCATATACCTTCCAGATTCTAAAAACCTTCCAGGACTACCTGAATATTATCATTCTTTGGGGGAAAAAGGCAAAATGACGAAAGCAAAAAAAAGGGGGAAGCTCACCGGGCTTCCCCCCCTGGATCCGTATAACCCGGCCATCCAGACCGTTGGCGGTTTTCCCTATAAATTCAGGGCTGCCTTTTCGGCATGAACTCCCTTGGGTAAAGGCTTAATTGAGCCACCCTTGCCTTCCAAGATTTTTTCAACCTCGTCCTGATCCGATTCCATTACATAGGGTATTCCGGAAACCTCCGCGGACTCGCGGGTCAGAGCGACCAGGTCTTCCCGGGTTATGTATTTTAGAGCAAATTTCCTGGCCCCGGCCATGAACTGCTGCAGGCCGGCGTTCAGTCGATCGAAATAGGTGATCATCCCGATGGCACCCGCAGGGATCTTTTGAAAATCTTTTCCGAATTTATCTTTCAACTTAGCCGCAAGAATAAAAACATGCTCAATATCGGTTCCGTATTTAGCAATGTCGGCTGGAACCTTCCCCTTTTTGATCATTTCCCCGATGGTATTACCAACCATAGCAGCGGTCATTGAGGCCCTGCCGAGGCAAATGGCTTTTATGTAAGGTGCAGCTAAGGCGAATGCCTTGAAGATATGATCCTCCAGGGCGAGCCCTCCCGCCATGGCGCAAGAGGGAATAAAAGCTCCCTTGTGATCCAGTTTTTTAAGGCATTGATAAAGGAGGCTTTCGAGGTAAACGGTAGGAATTCCCCATTCGTTCATCATTCGCCATGGGCTCATCCCGGTCCCTCCACCCGCGCCATCCACGGTCAGAAGGTCGATTTTGGCATCGGACGCATATTTAACTGCCCGAGCCAGGTCTGCCGCTCGGTAGGCTCCTGTTTTCAGAGAAATATGTTTGGTCCCGATCCTTTTCAGTCTTTCTATTTCTTTATGAAACCCTTCCTCGGTCACCATGCCCAGCCTGGAGTGACGCTCAAATTCCTTAAAATCACCCTGTTTGAATGCCTCTTGAATCACAGGATCTTCTGGGTCGGGAAGAACGATATACCCCCGGCTTTTCAATTGCAGGGCTCTTTCCAGGGTGCTAAGTTTTACCTCCCCACCGATGCCTTTGGCGCCCTGGCCCCATTTGGGTTCAATGATTTTAACGCCCAATTTTTCCACCGCGTATTCCGGTACACCCAACCGGCCGTCTTCCACGTTATACTGGACGACAATTCCCCCATATCCATCAAACCATTTTTGGAAGGTTTTCACCCTGCGTTCCATCTCCGGGGATCTGACGATCCGGCCATTCCGAATTTCAGCCTCTGGGTCCATACCGCAGACATTCTCACCCACCACGACCAAAGTCCCGGCGATGGCCGCGGCAGTGGCCATCGATTCCCAGTGGATGCGGGCGATGTCGGTAGACCCCAGAGCTCCGGTAAAATAGGGAAGACGTAGAGAAATTTTTTCCGCTGCTCCTAAGGTTGTGGAAATATCCACCGCCGGAAACGTTGCCTGATCAGAATCGGCTGCAACCCCCACTGCCCCTACGCAGGTACCCTGGATATTGAAATGGGAAAAATCAACCGGATAATCTTTTTCTGAACCGGCGGTTATTCTGGCAAAAGGTTGCGGGTAGAGAATTTCCCTTCCCCGTAAGGCTGATCGGCCCACTTCGCAAGGGCCTGGGCAGCCATCCAGGCAGGTAACACATATACCCGATCCCGGAGCAGCCGTTACTCGGTTCCGGCTCATAGTCGCTGCACTGGCATTCACTTTACTGTAAGACATTTTTTGGTCTCCTTCTTAATAAATATTTTTCCGAGTGGCCCTTTCCTATTTCTCAAAATAAAAAAGGCGCCCCTCTCCTTCCTGGACGCCTTTGTCATCTTCAGTGCCGCACATCATCGGACGGCGCTGCAGATTATTATTGTGTGCTATAATTAAACACAATGATTAAAATTTTGTCAAGAAAATTTTACTTGCCAGATAACTCCTTTCAACATTTCTAAGGGAATCCACTACTTGGGGAGAAAGAGAAAAAAATATCCTCAGCTTTATCGTTGACCTTGGTGGGGAGGAAGGTCGGATTTTTGTGAGATCCCTATAAAGGTAGGGGTTCGCTGCTCAACATTTCTATGGCAGCTTTAAATCTGGTTGGCCAGAATGATGGCCTCCGCGATTTCCCGCATCGTTTTCCTCAGATCCATGGATTTCTTTTGAATCCTGCGGAAGGCTTCTTCTTCAGAAAGCTGCTGTTCTTTCATCAAAATCCCCTTGGCCCGCTCCACAAGCTTGCGGGAAATCAACTCATCCTCGATCATCTTGGCCTTCATGATCAGGCCGGCATTTTCTATGGCGATGGCTGCCTGGTTAGCGACGGTGGTAAAAACTTCCACCTCGCTTTTATTGAACTTGTGCGGGTAGGAGGTGTAACAGTTAATCACCCCGATGACTTTATCTTTCACGCACATGGGAACGCTCAACATGGAAACCAGCCCCTCTATTTTAGCCAGTTCTTTCTCCTTGTATCTCGGCTCCTTCAGAACGTTATAGATCATCATTGGCCTGTTCTCCACGGCCACATATCCCACGACACCTTCGCCCATTTTGAGGCTTCTCTCTTTCAGGTACTCTTCGCTCATGGCCTGCGTAGCTCTGATCTTTAAGGCATTGTCTCTCTCGTCCAAAAGCCACAGGGAGCAGACTTTTGACTTCATCACCTCAGCCGTGACCACTACAATCAAACTCAGAATGTCCTCCAAGTAGAGGTCGGAGGAGATTGCTTTGCTGATCTTGGATAAAGCTTCTAACTTTTTAATCAAGGACCCTTTGGCATTGGTTGGGGTCATAGGATGTAAACCCGCCTGCAGAATTCTTTTATTAATTTGATAATATAACCCCAAGTTTTTGTCAAGGGTCTTCTCCCGATTCCCCTGATTCATATCATAGGGAAAGTTCAGGAGTTGGACTAAAAAGAAGTATTGCTTTCGGTACCAAATTTCTTAAAATGATTGCAGGGGAAAGGATGCAGTTTCGATGAAAAACTTTGGGCGAGAAATCACCCGTCGTGATTTTCTGAAATCCGCTGCTGCCGGCGCAGCTTTGACTCTGGCCGGGAAGCCTGTTTTTTCAAATGCCAAAGAAGAATATGACTTAGTGGTCATATCTGGTGATCCGGCCGCCGCGACAAGAAAAGCCTTAGAAGTCATGGGCGGTATCTCTCGCTTTGTCAAAAAAGGCCAGCGCGTTGTCCTGAAGCCCAACATGTCTTTTCCCAAGTCGCCCGAAGTGGGCTGCAACACCCACCCCATGGTAGTTGCCACCGTTGCCCGGGCTTGCCTGGAAGCCGGCGCCCAACAGGTATTGGTTCTGGATAATACTTTGAATAATCCGGAACTTTGTCTCGAGCGCTCAGGCATCCGCAATGCATGCCAGTCGATCAAAGGCGTCTACGTCATCACCGTTAAAGATAGGAAATTTTTCCGGGAGATCAAGGTCCCCCAAGGAAAAATTCTGGAGAGCGTGGAAGTCATAAAGGAAGCATTGGACACCCCCGTCCTCATCAATCTGCCTGTGGCTAAATCTCACTCAGCAACGGGTGTAAGTCTGGGCCTCAAGGGTTTGATGGGCTTGATCTGGGACCGGGAGAGCTTCCATTCCAAATACAACATCAACCAAGCGCTTGCGGACCTGGCCACGGTCATCAAACCCCAGCTTACCCTCCTGGACGCCACGCGGGCTTTGGTCACCGGGGGCCCGGGAGGACCCGGAGAAGTCCAAAAACCAAACCTGGTAATCGCCGGCATGGACCCGGTGGCCGTGGATTCCTACGGCGTAACCGTAGCCCCGTGGTACGGTCAAAATTTTAAAGGCCGGCAGGTCGAGCACCTG